>JBAYLJ010000023.1:0-11070 GCA_041664145.1 Candidatus Omnitrophota bacterium
CTTTGGCTGAACAGACTTGATCGCATCCGCCGTGCCTAAAAGTTTTTTTTGATAAACAATGTTCCCTTGAGAACCTAGATGAGACTGTACGCTTTGGCTCTGATGCCCTAAAACAACATATGTCAAAGAACTTATCGAACGCGCAACCTCTAGCACATAATCAATCATCGCCTTGCCGCAAAGAGGATGTAACACTTTAGGCATATCGGATTTCATCCGAGTTCCCTTGCCCGCTGCTAAAATAATCACTCGTGGTTGTGCCATGGATCAACCTTTTTCAAATTAAACTGCCCAGCCAGGGTTCGAACCTGGAAAAGCAGATCCAAATTCTGCTGTGTTACCGATTACACCACCGGGCAATAATCTTTTTCCCCTCGTTTTCACGCGGGGATCAATGCACCTATTTATAAAACGTCATCATCAGCAATATCGCCAGTGTCGGCAACTTCGCTAACAGCCTCACCAACAATATCTCCGTCAGGAGCAATATCATGAGGAGACGATTCTCCCTTGGCGAGTTGCTGTTCATACGCTTCTAAAACCTTTTTTTGTAGATATTCACGAAAATCCTTTGTCACGGGATGAGCAATATCACGATGATCTGCCTTGGTATCTTTGGGTTTGCTCGTCTGCTCTTGCGCAGGCAATTTAGCGCCACAATAATTGCAAAATTTACTACCTGCTTCATTCTTAAAATTACATTTCGGACACGAAAACTTTGTCTTTCGAGACGGCATGGCCATAAAAAGGCCCGTAGAAGAATGGATGACCTTAATATTTCTTACAACAAAACAATTATCAAAAGTGACCGTTGTATACGCCTTAAGCTTCTTATCCTGCCCGTCTTTTAAAAACACTCTAATTTCTGTAATTTCCATAGCTGCTCCCCCTCCTTGTCCTTATCCCTAGCTTGTCCGAACCACAAAAACCTGGTTATAATATTTAGCCAAAAGTCGTGAAAACTTTTTAGCCTTGGCTTGTGTTGAAACAAGCCCGAACATCGACGGCCCGCTTCCAGAGAAGCAAACATCAAGCCCGCATATAGTCTTAATATTATTCTTTATTTTAAATAGCTGTGGATGGACACGCACAATAGCTGCCTCCAAATCATTTGAAAGGAGCTGGCTAACCCTAGCTAAATCATTCTCCCTCAAAGCGCAAGTCAGGATATTAACATTATCGTTTGTTTTTGTCAACCCCATTTTAAACGCTTTAAACACCTCTGCCGAATAAACTTTCAGGCGGGGCGTAACGACAATATGCCAATATTTTTTATAGATTTTAAGCCCCTTGATCTTGTCTCCGCGCTCTGTTCCATGGCAAAAAATATCATCATAAAGAAACAAAGGCACATCGCTCCCGATACGTTTTGCGTAGGACAACATCTCTTTCAGGCTTAAATCCAGCCTCCAGACCTTGTTAAGCCCTAAAAGTACTGTCGCCGCATTGCTTGAACCGCCGCCAAGGCCAGCCGCAACAGGAATACGCTTGACGATCCTTATGTCAACACCGTTGGCTAACGCAAAATCCTTCTGAAGCATGTACGCCGCTTGATAAACTAAATTTTTTGGCCCCTTAGGAACCTGGGGATGAGAACAAAAGATGCGAATATTCCCCGTACGATTACGCTTGAGATAAATATCATCACAAAGATTAATTTTCTCAAAAAGCGTTGAAAGAGCATGATATCCATCGGGTCTTTTTCCAAGAACTTTTAAGGAAAGATTGAGCTTCGCAGGAGAACAAAGATGAATATTTTTCATGATACGAAATTATGGCGTTTGGATCTGGCTGTCTTTAAGGTTTAACTGATTTTTTTTAAGTAACTCTATTTTTCTCGACACATTACCCTGGATCGACTCCATCTCCAACGATTTTTCCCAATAACGTAACGCATCTTGCGGATTATTCGCCTTGAGGGAGGTATCACCAAGGTGATCGTAGATAACAGGATCTTTAACAAATTCAAGAGCCTTTTCTAAAAAAAGACGCGCCTTCTCATAATCCCCTTTTTGATAATAGACCCACCCCATACTATCAAGATAGGCGCCATTCTCAGGATCAACCTCAAGGGCGCGCTGAATAAGGCTCATCGCCTCATCCAAATTCTTTCCTTCTTCTGCATACAAATATCCTAAAGAATTAAGACTCCCATCATTTTGTGCATCAATTTCAATTGACTTTTTAAAACACTCAACAGCCTTTTCACGATTAGAAATATCGATATAAAGCGATCCTAAAACAGACAATGTTTCGCTATTTTTCGGATCCTTGGCAAGGATCTTTTCAAACTGATCAATCGCCTGCTTTGTTTTCCCCTGAGAATAATAAAGCTGTCCCAATAGCGCAAAGACTTCAACGCTCTCTGGATTTTCTTGGACAAGTTTATTTAGAACGATCTCATACTCTCCGCTGGCCTTATCCTCTTTGGCTTGGGACGAGTAAATAATAGCCAAGAGATAATGCGCTTCAACATCTTTGGGATTAAGTTCGGAAGCTTTTTTGAGTTCTTCGATGGCTTTGTCAAGCTTCTCAGCGCGCGCATAGGCCACGCCAAGCTTTAAATGAATGACATAATTATTGGGGTCAAGCCCGACAGCTTTCTCATACTCAGAAAGGGCTTGGTCGGGAAGGCCGTTCCAATCATGCGAGAGGCCCATGGTGTAATGGGCCAAGGCCTGAGCTTTTGTGCTAGCTTCATCAAGGGCCAAAGCTTGAGAACAAACACAAAAAATCCCTAATACACAAAAAGCAAAAGCCTTGATAAATATTTTTTGTTTCATGGTAATCATAAAATCAGGAAATATTCTGAATTGTGCTTAGAATGAAAAGCTCAGAACATTCCTTAACGGAATGTTCTGAAGGTCCCTACCTAACTTCGCTCGCCACTGTTTCAATGGCGAGCGAAGCAGGCTCGTCTGCCAAAACAAATGACGGACAAAGCCTAGTGATCTCTCTTCTTCAAATGACGTTTTGCCTTACGAAGTTTCTTTCGCTTATGCGTCGAAATCTTCCTTCGCTTTCTTTTTTTTCCACATGGCATAGTCTTGATCCTTTCTAATAAATCAACTTATTCAGCGCATATTCAATAATCCCCTGCGCCCCAGCATCTTTAAGCCTTGGGATTAATGTCCTGACAACACCTTCGTTAATGACGGTTTCGATCGCGACCCATCCTTTTTGCGCCAAAGGCGCAATGGTGGGATTTTGCAAAGCCGGAAGAACGCTCAAAACTTTTTTTAAATCTTTTTCTCGCGCGTTCATCTTAAGGCCTACCATATTTTCTGCCTCTAAGGCACCCTTCAAAAGTAAAATGATCTGCTCCATCTTTTTTCGCTTCCAAGGATCACCATAAGATCTCTTATTTGCAATAAACTGCGTGGTAGACTCGCAGACGGTTGATACAATCCTTAATTTGTTAGCGCGTAAACTGCTCCCTGTTTCCGTAAGCTCCACAACCGCATCGACCAATCCTGAGGCCACCTTGGCTTCCGTCGCTCCCCAGCTAAATTCGATTTCCGCACTCACCTTATTTTTCTTTAAATATTTCTTGGTCACGCCTGCAAGCTCCGTGGCAATGCGCTTTCCCTTGAGATCCTTCACAGACTTGATCGATGATTCTTCTGGGACAGCCAAAACCCATCGCACCTTGGAAGAACTTTGTTTCGCATACAAAAGATCAGCTAATCGTTCAACCCTTGAACCATTTTCTTCGATCCAATCTGCGCCCGTAATCCCGCAATCCAAGGCCTCATCCTCCACATAGCGCGACATCTCTTGAGCGCGCAACAAAACAACTTCTATCTCCTCGTCGTCAATAGCAGGAAAATACGAACGGCTTGACACGCGCACCTTAAAGCCTGCGCGTTCAAAAATATTAAATGTTGCTTCCTGAAGGCTTCCCTTTGGTAGGCCAAGTTTCAATTTCTTCATAGTTTAATCCTCATCAATTATTATTAATAATAAGTATTATAACAAAACGGTGAGGAAATTATACAGGGAGTTTAAAAAGTTGTAAAGGGAAAGGTTTTAAGAAAACATCAAAATGAGTGAAGAAGACTTAGCTTGTCAGGCTCGCGAGCATTGTCTAATTTCTGGACACGTTGCAATTTTTGCGCCTCTTCCTTGCTAAATCCTAAAAATGGAAAAATATCCATGATCGGCGTAATATTGATAATCACAGGGACAAAGCCTTCAATAGAATTAAGATCAATGCCCTGAAACTCTGGCGGAATAACGAACTCAACGTTGTCACCCTCGACTTGCATGTTCATCTTTTGAGTGTTAAAGTCAATCCCGCCAAGTTCCTTGCCCTGGGGATCCTCTTGCTGTCCCGTCATCGGCTCATCGCGGAGAACTCTATTTAAGGCAGCAACGACTTTTTGAAAATCATCAACTTGATAAACATTTTCTGCAAGATTATTCGATGCGGATAAAAGCTCCTTCACTTTTTGATGAACAAGGCTATTCTCCCTAAAAACGATCAGCTTGCCTGCGCTTCGGATCCCTACAAATCCTAAAGGCCAGGCTCGGAGGGCAAGCTCAAAATGCATCTTTAACATCAGATCAAAAAATAAAATACCATGATCGCTCAAAAGGCTAAAGGCCTTCTTCAATGTTTGCGACGAATCCGCTTCCAGCGAATAATAAACAGCGCCGTGATCTTCATAAAGAAAGTCATACTTCACGCTAGGATCAAATTCAACCGTAGAACTTAAAAAAGATCCAATATGTTGTTCGTTAATGAAAGGCTTCTTAAAAACCTCAAAAACCTCATAGCCTTTTTCCTGTAAATCAAACAACAACTCAAGAGGGATGCGCGCAGCAGCCAATTTTGTCCGCAACACGCCATCGATTTGCTCCGGCATTAAATCCGCATAACCTTCACCATTCTCAATCCCCAAGATCATTTTAACTGTTGTCGGCAAGAAACTGATCCTCTCGTTAATATATTTCTCAAAGCCCTCAAGCGTGACAGCTGGATTTGCTCTAAAATATCTAACGATATCACCGTTGATCTGATCATATCCTCTTTTGATGAGCACATTCGCAGGAATTTTTGTCAAGGAGACCGTATCAATTCCATAATCTCCGACTGCCCCTGATTTTTGGTATTCTTGCATGATTTCAGAAATCTGACTTACCGCGCGACCAGAACCTGCCCCGAGATCACATACACGCAAAGATCGTCCCTGTGCTGCGGACACAGCTGCGCTTAGAATTGCCTTGCCGCCTTCTGTGAATTCCCTGGAATTGTGTCCTGAGAACCCGCTATAAATCGAATATTCATCCTCCAAGGATGGCGACATCGCTTTGAGAGTGTATATTTGCGCGATATTTGAACTTATTTTGTCCTCGACCTTGGTACTCTCAGATTGTCTTACATCACCACCGATCATCTTCTGAAAACGCAGCTGTCCTTGCTGTGTATTCTCTTTAACGATTAAAACACCTTGTCTGATAGATCCCTCAAGTCCCTTGGCAAAATTATTCATGCTTTCAAAATCCAAAGGATATTCCTGATGACCCTTATCCCCAACCCACGTATGCCTCCAAAAAGTTATATGGGAAGGGGTTGCCATGGCTTGCCAAGTCGCAGTATCAAAAATGTTTCCATAACGACAATGAAATTGAATATGGTTTTTCCACGTAGGGTATTTATTTTCAAAAAAGCTTACAAGCTCCCGAACCTGACGAGGATAATCCCTCAAAGACGAAGAGTCATAATCATAAACGACTAACGCGATATTAGTTTTCTCACCCTTTGCTTCATAACTCTGAATAATAGCTTCTAGCGATTCTTCTAGCTCAGTATTACCTCCATGCAACAATGAACCCTTAGGCAAAAATTCTCCTCCGCCATAAGTTGTGATAACCACATCTTGAACATTATCGCGGGCTAGCATCTCAGCGCTCGACCAAAGGGCCTTGACTTCAAGATCGTTGAGCATAAAATTATTGCTTGGATTTGTGAAAGGCATTTTTGTTAATCCTTCGCGAACAATTCTTTCAAGGGCACTATCCTCTAAATAAACATAAGGCAAAAACCATTCCATGCGACTCTCAACGTCCTGATCGCTGCCTTGATAATATTTTAAAATCATCTGGCTTAACCTATTCCTCACCTCTGCGTCCGCGACGATCGCGCTGCTTCCTGCTCTTTCCTGCGGCCTGCCATCCCCTAGCTGATCTTTTTCCTCATCGATATAATCCTCTAGCGGCTGATTCGTAAACAAATAGATCATTCGATTCTTATAGTCGGCTGAAATAAAATCTGTCGCAGGATAATCCGAAGGTGGCTGCTCAATAACGCCCATGAAATCAAATCCTATATCCCTAAACCCTGTCCTGAATTTTTCAAATGTTCCTTGATCGATCTCATGCAGACGTAAAAAAACCATGGCGTTCCTAGCCGATAGCGCCTCGATCTCTTTAAAATAATACTCCATCCGACCTCCGGGGTCTGGGGCATTCATAAAGATCCAATCAACTTTCATATCTTTTGCATACTTGTCCACGATGTCTGGCGCATATCCTGAGTCCATCTCTTGCATTGCAAACACATCAGTCTCACCGATCTTCTCGGCCTTGTTAAAATCCATTTTGCGTAGCTTTTCAATATCAAGCGCATAAACATTCTCTAGGACAGACTTGTAGCGTTGATCAAAAAGTTTCTGCACAAACTGACCATTGCTTCCAAAATCAAGGACGCGTACCTTTTTTCCAGGATCCAAAGAATAGATCGTGTTCAAAAAATTATACGTATTTGTCATCGGAACTTTGCCATACATAAACGCCTGTAGATTAACCTGGCCGCGCGACGCATCGCTCATATTCGAATTCGCCACTAAAGCCTGTTTGGCTGCATCCACAATAATACTCTTATCCGAATTCTCCTTGTCAATAACATCTTTAACCTGAGGCATATCGCTGCGTGAATCTTTATCCAAAGCTAAACGGCTGTTTTCGTTTTCTCCCTGTCCCTTATCAGACAAAACAAAAATCTTTGGCATAGGATCTGTCCGGCCTCCGGATGCCCAGAGACGTTTCTGTCTTTCTTCATCAAGGCTAAAACGTACGGATAATTTTCGAAACATCGGAGCTGTGATCTCTCTTTTTGCAAACAAATATTTATTA
The DNA here is from genome assembly GCA_041664145.1 of Candidatus Omnitrophota bacterium. Lineage (GTDB taxonomy): Bacteria > Omnitrophota > Gorgyraeia > Zapsychrales > Aceulaceae > CALGLP01. Next base: position 7,138 of record JBAYLJ010000023.1, read on the forward strand.
ACATCACCCTTATCAATGCCAAATAAAGGGTAAATAAAATTTTTGCTATAACCATCTTGATATACAAAAGATACAAACCCTTTTACCCCAGAAAAATCTTGACCTCCTTGCGCAAAGAATTTATCAAAAAGCTTAAGAAAATAATCTCGAGTTATCATTTTCTTAGCCATAAGAAATAAGTCTTCTCTTATCTTCTCTTGTCCTTTTTCATTTAATTGAAATTCTTCAACAATGGTATTAACCGTTGCCTCTCGAACAAAAAATGATCCCTTGGCCTGATCGCTGATTTTAAAACCATTGATGATATCAAAAACTTTCGTCGGGTGCATTCCTAAGAAACGACCTGTTTCAATATAACTCCAACGATTTTCTTTCTTGATAAAAGCAACCAATCCTTTTGATCCCACAATGCTAAAATTCTCGGTCTTCATATATTTCGCTAAAAATTTCTTAAACACTTTCTGCTTTTCAAGTCGATCAAATTGATTAACACTAACCGCCTTGCTAAAGATATCCGCGGATAAAACTTTCTCTGCACCCGTTTCCTGCGCAATGCTAAGAAAATATTGCGCATCTTCAGGGAAAGAAGGCTTTTTCTTTTTGTTCACCTCGATATCAGAAATACGAAATGGTACGATCATCATCTTCTTGCCCTTGCCGCGCTCAAGCAAATTAAGTCTAAAATAATCAATGATCGCTTTTATTTTTTGCGGGTTAATCCGACCGGAAACATCTGGTTTCAAGCTCAATAAATTGATGATCGTCTTCTCGTTTGCATATCCTAAAATTTTAGCTAATTCTGAATTTGAACAATCCCATTTTCCTTTAAGAAAGGCAAAAAATCCTGTTGGACCGGCTACTGTTGTCCCGCCCAAAGCCTTGAATTCTCTTAAAAACTCACGAAATTGCTTTTTTTGTTTTCGCGTGGCAACAGGCATAATGCTCGACGAACTCTTAACAGTTAAATACGAAATCTCAACGTCTGGCAGCCTCCCTGGATCCGGCTTGTCAGCGGATAAGTTGACGACAAGATTGGGTTGATTATTTTTATGGATATTTAATTGATCCGCTATCTTCCGATAAATTTTGAAGCTATTGATACCGTCATAAATAACAATACTAAATTGCGCGAGCTTCTCATTAAGAAGCCCTTCAACTTTCTTCAAGTTCCGCTCATCTTGATGATCTAAAAAGCTTAACTGATACGCATCTTCCTCGAGCAACGACGCTTGCATGGTGCTAAGCTTACCCATGAGTTCGTTTCGAACAAAACGTGTTTTTCCAGACCCTTGATTACCATTGACAAGAAATAAAATCTTTTTATCTCGGTTATTATTTATAATTTCTTGAACCTTCCCGAGCCATTGCCCATAGGTAAATGTACCCACGCGGCTCTCCTCAAGGATCGAAGAAGAAACAACTGCTGGAGGAATAACTGCAGATTCTTTCTCTGAGATCTCGCCAAGGACCTTTTGTATTCTTAAAAATCCTCGCCCCGTAGACTCTCGAACAATAAGAGCGCCTTGATGAATATTCATCGCCAGAAGATCAGCAAAGATTTCCATTTCAACAGAACTTAACTTTTGATAGCTTAAATAGTCGCTCATAAGATTGCCGACCCAGGTATGGCGCCAGAAAGTGATATGCGATGGTGTCGCCATGGCTTGCCAAGAATGTCTATCAAGAATATTGCCATAATGAATACGATAGGCTATGCGCCCTTTCCATCCTGGATATTGCTTCTCGTAAGCACTAACGACTCCTTTTAGCTGACGTGGATAATCTCCCAGAGAAGAAGAATCAAAATCGTAAACTGTCAAAACAATATTTGTCTTCTTGCCTTGTTTATCATACGCGCTAATGATGGCATTAAGGGCTTCTTCAAATTCTAAAGCTTCGTCACCTGCCGTTTTTTCCAAAGACAAGGAAAACCCTCCGCCATATGTTGTCACGATCACCTCGCTAAGGTTACCACGCGCCAACACATCAGCTCCTTGACGAAGAGCCCTGTTCTCGAATGGCTCGAGTGAAAAATGTGTACTGGGGCTTCTAAATTGTTCTTTTAGTCCTTCACGAACAACCTTGTCAAGCAAGTCATCCCCTAAGCCCTTATAAGGCAAAAACCATTCAACCCGCGCGCCCAGTTCCTTACTTGTCCCCCTGTAATATTTTGAAATTACTTGTTTCAATCTATTCATCGACGCCTCATCTAAGCCTAGAGTGCTGCTACTTTTTTCTTTGGGCATCTGATCTTCATTACTCTTCAATGCCGCAGCAAACGACATTCTCACATCCTCAACAGAAAATTCTTGGGTCTTTAGCAGCGTCCTGATCTTCTTTCGCACAAAAGGTTTAAAGACCTGTAACCCCGTTAAAAAATATCCTTCTATCGCCGTCCCGTAAGATTTAGCACGGCTTCCAGACTTTATAATCGCAAATCCCTGAGCGCCTCTACCTCTCTCAACGACGGCCCATTCATTGACCTCATCGATCAATGTAAAGTCAGCGCCATGCCTCAATGCCAGCGTTAAACCAATGCCATCTTTGCCGCGAACCCCAAACCTTTTGTTAAACAAAGCTGCTTGGGCAATAGAGACGGGTTGATTATCCCAACCAAGAAAACCGCGCCCATTGTCAATGACGGAAATTCTCTGATAACCTTTATGTTTCTCTCTCACAACCAGCGCAACACCATCCGGCACATGCTGGACAACGGCATTATCCAATAGATGTTTCAAAAACAAAGATTCTCTCGCGCTTAAATCTTTAAAGCCTAATTTATCCGAGCTGATGCCAAAGACATAATCATCAATGATAACCTTATGCGCGATAGGGATCTCTTCGTACCCCGACATTCTGCCCCCGACAACAACAACCTCAACATTCTTTTCCTTCCCTAGGCGTTCAATGATCTGACTAAATCTTTGCCAATCGCCCGCGCGATCTCCAGCGCGAGGCATCACTCGAACAGCATCTGTGATCAATTGATCGACAGCCGTCCTTACGTCTTCTTCCTGATACGCGCCTGCGCTCTCTTGGGGCTTGCTAGTGCTAACACCCTGCGCCTGCCACGAAGCCTCTTTGTTTTCTTGCATGACCATAACACGCACGCCAAGGCGTTCGATAACCTCACCCGTATCCAAAACAAACGGATAGGAAATCTTTTCGACAAAATATCGCGACGCAGGAAAATTTCCATGAACATATTCTGCCGTCTTAATTTTTTGCTGCATATCGCCATCTTCTGCAAATTCTTTTTGTGGATCAGGTTTTGTATAGAGTTGACTTGCACTCCAAAGAACTTCTCCAGGATATGCTGATTCAACACGAATAATCTCATCGAAGCCTTCTTTAAGAACAATGAAACGACTACCGGAGTTTTGGCTGACAATCTCTTGCGCTTGTCTTACAAGATCATCCCGCTGTGATTTCAACGTATTGCGCTTGATAACTTGCTCAAAAAGAATAGCTTTTTCATAAAGCCGATGAGCGTCTTCGTTGGCAATTTGAATAGAAGGAATTTGTTTCTGGGCAAAAAAGAAAGAAAGGAAATTATTTTTCCCGTCAGGGACAAAACCTAAATCATACCAAAACGATGGATCGCGTAACCATTTAGCGCCAAAACTCTCTAACCCCTGCGCCTTGGCAAAAGCTAAAACAAGTGACATCATGGCCCGTCCCAAGCCGCTATAGCCTGCCGTTGTAAAAACCATAATGGCTTCTGCCTGATAATGACCAATGGCAATTTCATTTTTTTGAAAATCGCAATAGCCAAGCTTTTTGTCACCCTCATAGGCAAAAATACGATACCCTTTAGACGGAATTTCTTGAAACGTAAATTTTATCTTTTTTCCCTCGGCTGTCTTAAGCTCAACAAAGCCATCGGCAAGCATTTTTTGTAAAGCATCCTCAGGCCTGTAAACTTTTGCTGTA
>JBAYLJ010000024.1:0-10528 GCA_041664145.1 Candidatus Omnitrophota bacterium
TAATTTTTTTGCTAAGATGTGAAAGAAGGGAAGCTTGCGTCAAGGCCCGTATACGTCAAAAAAAGTATCATTCTGCTGAAGATGTCAGGCTTTAATCTTTCGTAAACAATTTGGTCAAGAAAGAGAGATGATCATGAAGAAAGTTTTATTACTGTTATTGCTCTGTGGATTAGCAGGGTGCACAACAACTTCCGTTTATCAAAGAACAGCATCGGAAAACAGAGCTAGTCTCACAAAGCTCTCCATCGGCATGGCAAAAGAAGATGCTCTTAAGGTTATGGGGTCGGATCCTAAGAAGGGCAATTTTATTGAAGGACATGCGGTGATCGAAAATCCTTATAAAAGCGAGACGGTTCAAGGGGTAGGCGAGACCTTTGAAGTTTATTATTATTTAACGAATCCCTTTGAGGATAGAGGCGGATGGTTCAAGACTGATATTACCTATGATGAGTTAACCCCTCTTTTATTTAAAAATGGCTTTCTTGCTGGTTGGGGCGATGATTTTCTGAAAAAGAGTATTCCAGATTATGAGTTATTCAAGTTTCGACATTTTTCAACAACCTTTTAACTTAGAAGCATGCTTAAGGTAAACAGAGGTATAAGATGATAAAAGATATTTTATTTTTTATGCTTCTTTTTTCTTTGTGTGCGCCTTCCCATGTCTTTGCCGGGAGCGCTCAAGATGCTGCGTTTTTAAGTTCTATCAACAATCAAGGCGAGGGGGCTACCTTTGATCGGGCCATTCTGCTTTCTGATACCGCTGACTATAGCTCCTGCGAAACGTTTGAGTGCGCAGAAAAAGTTTTTAACGAAACAGTCTTTAAGGATGAAATTAAATATGTTGCCGGGCAATTTGGCCAGCCGCAAAGCCAATGGGAACTTTTAGGGCAAGGAGAAGTGACGGCCTATGTTTTTGGAAATAGCCGGTATTATGATGATCTAAGTATTCAGGAAGTTGCTACAGGGAAAAGACATGTTTTTCATTTTGACATCACGAGCTCTGTGGATGGATTAAAGAAAGAAGAATATTCTATCGATTCTTCCGCGGCATCTTACAAATGGGAACGAGGTTTTTTTTATTAGGCAAGCGTTGACCTTATGGAATTTCATTGTTTAAAAGATTTAAAATTGTGTACGCACATCCCCCACATGCAGGAGATCTGTCAATTTATTGAAACGACAGACTGCGCAAGGCTTGCCGTCGGCGAAATTCCTTTAAAAGGTAAAAAGATGTTTGTCCGGGTCGGTGAATATACCACAGAACCGCAAGCTCAGAGGCGTTTTGAAACACATCGTGTTTATGCCGACGTGCAATATATTGTTTCTGGCGTTGAGGTTATAGGTTTTACAGCAGAGACATCTTTATTGCCCGTAACTAAATATGATGCGCCATCGGATATTCAATTTTTTGAGCCCTGTCAACGCAGCAGCCAGCTTATTGTTTCTTCCGGAGAATGTGTTATTTTCTTCCCTAACGAAGCACATCAACCCGGATGCCTTTATCAAAGCCCATCAAAGATCAAGAAACTTGTTTTTAAGGTAGAAATTTAATATAGGAAGTCACGGTAAGCCACTCATGGACATAGACGAAGAAAAAGTTTTTATTCCGGAAGTTATTGAAGCAGGTGCTCAAGGGGAGGATCGAGAGGGTGCGCAAACCGATAAAGCAAAGATTGGCTGCGCCTTGGCAGGGGTAAGCTATTTTGTGATGACGGTCTTAGGGGTGATCATTTATATTTGGAGCATTGTCATTGCCTATGATTCTATGGGGTTTTTAGGAGCTATTCTTACGTTGATTTTTCCAGTATTTTCTCAGGTATTCTGGGGTTTTGTTTTATGGGCAGAAAAAGGCACGATCGTTACTCCTTATTGCTTAGCTTTGTTGGGGTACTTATTTTGCGTGCTACTCATTCGTATAGGCCTTTTGATATTTCAAGCTAACCTGCAGAGACAACGATAGTGGCTTGTGTAAGAGTTGATTATTGATAGAAGAAGCAGAGTATCCTGTCAGCCGATAAAGAAAATAATGTTAACTTAAAGAGGTTCCCTTGATAAAGGATTTTTGGCAATCAAAAAAGATATTTTTCTTAGCGACAATCATCGCCGGAGTGCTTGTCCTTCACCATTTCTGGGATTTTCAGCCTCATGTTACCGCTGGAGATGTTGGTAGGGACCTTTATGCTTTTCAAGCCACCATGCAAGGCGCGACTCCCTATCAGGATTATGGGTGGTGCTATGGGCCAACGATGCCTTATGTTTATGCTTCAGCCTTCAAAGTCTTTGGCGCCAAGATCGAGGTCGCCTGGAGAACTCTTCTTTTTATCCGTCTTGGATCGATGATCCTTTTTTATGTCGCTTTGTCATGCTTTGCCACACCCGCCTTTTCTTTCTTGGGATCGTTGTGTTTTCATTTCGCGATCGATTTTTTTATGCATACATATAATCACGAAGGGGGTATCTTTTTCCAGATCCTACTCGTATTGTTTGTTTTTTTATATATCAAGTCTTACCGGAAGATCTTTGTTTATTTAGGTTTTTTAACGCTTAGTATTTTAACCTTGATCAAGATCAACCTTTTTTTTCTAGCCCCTGCCTTTTTTCTTAGCCTGATATTGATCGATCGGCTTTATCAGCAAAAACGCATGCGTTTATACTGCGGTTGTTTTCTAGCGTCTGTTGCTGTGCTGTTCCTTATCTATTCTTTCTTTCTATGTAACCTTTCTCAAGAAGCTCTTTTGCAGACGATTCCTATCTTATCGCAGTATCGAGATAAGGCTTCTTTTTATGGATCTTTAGGGGGAACAGCATCCTTTTTCTTTAAGGACATGATCCTTCCTTTATTTTTCTCATGGAAAATTTTTTTGGCTGCCGTTATTGTCGTCCTATGTTTTTTTAGATTTTCTTTTTTGCGACCTAGCCTGCAAAAGAATAAGATCATCATAATCTTGCTTGCCTTGATCGTTCTTTGGTTTTTCTCATTTAATGAGTATTTTGGCGGAAGCCCTCTTTATGGGCGCAAGTGGGGAGTTGCTTTTTTAACCCTATGGACCTTTATTGTTTTATCGCAAGGGACGCAAGGGATGGGGAAGCCTTGGCGGTGGATTATTTATTTTTTGCTTTGTTTTTCTCTGGCAGCAGCCTTTACTAACCAAAATAAAAAGATCAAAACGATTAAGAGCTCAGACCTTCCTTTTCGTCTTCATCTTGCAAAAGGGGAGATCTATACAGCTAATCCGCCTAATTTAAACGAAGTCTTTAGGCAGGCCACCATGTTTTTTGAGTTGAATGTGGATAGGGGTGAATTATTTTTTGCCTTTCCTTATGATCCTTTGTATTATTTTCTTTTGAATAGAAAGACACCGACGCGACTTTTATGTTTTCAGAAGAACGTGATGAACATTTCGCTACGTCAAGAGATGGAGACTGTGAAAGACCTAGAACGCAGCCATGTGAAATGGATTATTTTTTCCGATACACGTTTTAAAGATTTTATTGACGGGTATTGCCCGTACTTGACATCTTATATTTTTAATCATTTTGAGCTTGTTGCAGGATATGGAGAATGGACAAACGATTTGCCTGAATGGATCAATGCCCAGGCGGTCATGATTTTAAAGCGTAAAAGCCTCTTTGTGCCTGCCAGCCTTGCCTTTTAGCGCTTTTTGCATTGCGCAAAAAGGAGAAACCCTGTGTAGCGATCAAGGATTTTGTGAAGCCATTGAGGGATCTTAAAAGGGAGAGAGCGGGCTGGAAAGTAATGAAGAAATGTTTTCTCAATGATAAAATAGGGTTCAAGCATTTTTAAGAATTGCTTTTTAGAGTACACTTTTCCCACAGGATTATCTTTTCCATCAAAGAAGCGGACAAGTTCTTCGACGTTCTCAATTCGATAAATATCTTCTCTTCCTCGGCCTTGAAGCTTTGCTCCCATTTTATGGAATAGGCGTGCCACGTGCCTCAGGTAAGGCCAGCCGCGTAAATAGATATTTTTATAGTAAACAGAGATCAGTGCCGTGCCTTCGGGTTTTAAGACGCGGGCAATCTCCTTGATGCACTCTTGCGTATCGGGGGTATGGTGAATCACGCCGCTGCAAAAAACATGCGAGAAAGTTTGGTCCTGAAACGTCATTTTTTCCGCGTTTTGTTTTGAAGTCGCGACCTCATAGCCGTAGATCTTGCAATGTTCTCTCGCGAGATCAAGAGCGGATTGTGTTAAGTCAGCCGCTGTAATATTCTTTGCGCCATGTTTTGCAAGCTGAACAGTCCAACATCCGGGACCGCACCCTAAATCAAGAACTCCATCCAAATGATTTTTATCCGGAAGCATCCTGGGGTCGACTTTCCCTGGAAAAATGTCGCTTAGATAGAGTAAATCAATTTTTTCAAAGAAATCTTTTTGATTAACGTCCTCAGGAATTTCTCCAAAAAATAAAGGATTTTTGTTCCAAAAATTTTCAATTTCTTTGATCGTAATGATTTTTTTCATCATTTTTAGAAGCGATGGCTGTGAGGCCCAGAGATGCTTAAGTGTTATTTATTTTACGGTATTTTTGTTTTGTGCCTTTTGATTTTTATTATAATTGTGTTTTAATAAGGTAAAAGGCCAAAAGGAGAAATAACGCTGGCGCAAGCCATGCCGAAAGTATGGGCGAGAGAAGCCCACCCTTGCCAAACGCTAGCCCAACGGCATTTGCAACATAAAAGATAAAGCCAATTCCGATAGCAATGCCTAAGGAGGTAAAGGTGAGGGCTTTTCTTCTCTGTGTCATCAAGGCAAGAGTCAATCCCACCAAGAGGATAATAAAATTTGCAAAAGGATAGGCGATCTTTTGATGAAAATCAACGCGTAGATTGTTAAGGGCTTTTTGTGCACCACTCTTAGAAAAACGCTGGATGTATTGATGAAGCTGGCGGATATTCATTGAATTGACATTGAGCCGTTGGCGCAAGAAATCTTGCGGCGTTTCTTTGATATCCATTAATTTTTCATCGTCATAGCGAATCGTTTCTGTTTTTTCATCACCGGGAACATCAAAGCTGGTAATTTGGCATTTAAAGAATTTCCATGCGATGCCGGTCCATTTTCCAGTTAAAGCGACGAGTTTTTCTTTGATCTGCTGATTTTCGTCGTGTCCGATGATGGTGATCCCTTTAAGGGTGTTATCGGAGGGATTGTATTGATCAATAAAGAATAAACGATTTTTTAATCCGTAAAAGGTTAAATTTGTAATGGCCTCTTTTTTCCGTTCGGAATCTGATTTAAGGATCATGGCTTCATCTCGAATGTTTTCTGAGGCGGTTGTTGCTTGAGGGACAAAACGTTCGTTGACCCAGAAAATTAAAATAGAAACAAGAAGGCCAAAGCAGAGAGCAGGTTTTGTGATCTGCCAAAAACCTAAGCCGCCGGAGCGAAGGATGATAATTTCATTATTGCTATTGGCATGGCTAAAGGCCAAGAGGCAAGCAATGAGACAAGCGATGGGAGACGTTTGCGCTAAAATGATAGGAATAAAAGATTTGTAATAGTCGAGGATGACGGTGAAATGTACTTTTTGTTTAATGAATTCATCGAGGTTTGCGGCCATATCAATTAAGATATAGAGAAAGCAAAAGATCAAAATCGTTGAAAGAAAGATTTTGACAATGAGATTGATCAGGTAGCGGTCTACGATACGCATAGGCGATAATTTAAGATAAGGGCAATCAAAGCACCGACGATATCAGGAAACCACATGGTGATAGCGATCGGAGTTATTTTTTGCACACAGAGGGCTTCGCAGCCCAAGGTTAAAAGATAATACGCCGCAGCACATAAAAGGGCCAAGGCGATATTGGCCGTTTTTTCCCGCCGGTGAGTCACAACAGCAATGGGAAGGCCAAGCATAATAAAGATCAAAACAGAGAAGGACCATGAAAGTTTTCGATGAAACTCGATGATGAGGGGTGTGGCATCAATCCCTAAGGCTTTTAGCTCTTTTATTCTTTCTTCAACCTCTTTCAGGGACATTCCTTTGGGTTTTTTTTCAACCTTTTTATCGCTGTCTGCCATCATGTCAAGAGTGCGGAAGAAGGTGTTGAATCTTAGTTTGTAGAAGTTATTAGGATTTTCTAAGTCTGGTTCATCGGTGGTACCGTTGATGAGCTTCAACTTTATTTTATTTTCACCAGGAATTTGAGTAAACTCTCCTTCTTTAGCCGTAATGGTACGCGTCATCTTTCCATTGGGCTGAGGCTGATAGATGCGGACATTGTAAAGTTTGTTTCCTTCAATGCGGTAGATAAAAAGGATCTGGTCTTTAAAATCATTGATAAAAGTGCCTGCCTCAAGAAGGGCGGTGGGATTTTTTGTCCCTACCTCTTTTAAGAGTTCACGTTGCTTTTGATAAGCATAAGGAACCAGTTGTGTATTAAGGATAATGGCAAAAAGGCTAAGGATGAGGGCCACGGTGAGTGTTGGCGCTAAAAGCCTTCGCAAGTGGATTCCATTAGCACGAATGGCAAGGATTTCATTATCGGCAGAAAAGCGGCTAAAGGTTAAAATGACTGCGACTAATGACGAGATCGGAAGGGTGTAGGTTAAGAAAAAAGGAACATAATAGAGAAAGACCTTCCCCATTAATCCTAAACTTACACCTTTATTGATGACTAAGTTTGCTAGGCGGATAAGGTTGCCAAGCAGGAAGACTCCGGTCAAGACGGTGAGAGACAGAAGAAAGGGTAAGACGGATTCGCGTAGGATATAATTTCTTAAAATTTTCATAAATGAGCACGTGATTTATGGAACACAGTGATCATAAATCACTGTGCGAATTTACCCTAAGGTCGCGTAAGCGACATGGGGTTTCCTTTGAATTTACTCCGCCAGTTTTTGACGGAGTCCGTCGATCATAATTTAAATAGGGACTTTCGTCAAAATGACTTATTGTCCAACGGCTAACGTTAAAATACCCACAGAAGAAGCTTGGGCCTGCTTGCATACTTTTGCTGCTTCACAAGCTGTGGCTCCTGTTGTCATTAAATCATCAATGAGTAGTATGGATTTGTTTTTAAAGCTAAAAGAATGTCTTATTCTAAAGGCGTCTTTGATGTTTGTCCAGCGCTCTTTTTCCTCTAAAACAGCTTGAGGGCGGCTATGCTTAACGCGGATAAGATTATTGATCGAAATCTGCCTGTGAAATCTTTTCGCAAGAAGTTCGGCGATTAGCTGAGTCTGGTTAAATTCTCGTTCGCGTTGTTTTGTGGGGTGTACAGGAATAGGAACAAGATAATCAAATGTTTGTATGGGTATGTGATATTGCTCAAGAAATGTACATATAAGATCGGTTAAGAGATATTTGAGCGTTGTTTTTCTTTGATATTTAAACAGATGCAGTAAATGTTTCATGGGCTCGTTGTATATTGTCGCAGACCAGGCCATATCGAAATCAGGAATTCTTTTTCGGCATTGCGGGCAAAGGGTGTGCTCCCCTGGAGCCAAAAGATGACGAGAACATTTTTTACAAAAAGGAGGAGTATTAAAGCAGATAGCCTCATGACAGACATCGCAAAGGATTTTTAGCTTATCGGAAGGTTTTGCTTGGCAAAGTAAACATTGCGGAGGGTAAACGAGATCGAGGAAAGAATGAAAAAAATTCATGTGCGAAAAGTTTTCACGCAAAAAGTTAGGTGTTTTCTATCGTTTGCTCAAGGGTTTCTTTTGTGTGTGACAACCCAGAAGTAAATTACACCGATTGCGCCAAAAATCAAGAAATATATGCCGTAACCATAATGAGTAAAACGTGCTATGCCGGTAACCTGATTAAACAATCGATCAAAAATAAAGTAATATTTATAAACAGGCCAATACAAAATTTGAAACATTAGAAAGAAAATGGTAAAGCTTGCCAGAGAGTCTATCTTGATCTTTTTGCGCAAGAAAATAAGGAAGAGGAGGCTGACGAGGAACCAGGTCATATTAATGCCAAAAGTGGTCACGCGTGTAAAAAGAAGCAACAACGGCGTAAAGTATATCGGCAAAGACCATATGCTTTTCATGTTGGCAAATGGGTTGAGCGAGAATCCAAAGGACATGCCTTGGGCATTAAGGTATGGGTGCATGTTGCAGGGAATATTGTATCGAAAACCTATGGCATCTAGAAAAGGAATGAGAAGATGCATGAGTTGTATCCAAAAGAAGAAAGAGATCAGTTGTTCTTCTTTATGATGGACTTTAAATAATTTTAGGATAAGGTGCAAGCACATGAACATAAAAAAACAAAGATAAACAGGATAACATGCCATGGTAAAGAGGATATCAGGGTCAAAAGAAAACCATTTATCATCAAGAAAGATTTTATATTGAACTTGCAGGATCACTCGGATGATGCCAATGAGCGCTAAAATAACAAGGGTAACGCTTAGTTTCAAAAGGCTAGTTATTTTCATTTTTTCTTTGTATTTTTGAATCAAAATAGAGAATTCCCCCTATGGCCCCTAAGAGAAAGTACATGGCGCAATAAAAGTTATTCTGATGAAGGAAGAAAAGAAGAATGGGAGGATAGATGACGACATAAAGAAGATAAAATGTTGCCATCAGCAAAAGAGTAAACTTTAACCTCGGAGCCTTCCAGTGCATGCCATAGCGAAAAATAGCTATACTGACAAAAGTCCAGGCAACAATAATCCCCAGCGAACTAAGCTTTGTTACAGAAAAAATGAGAGGTGTTGCTGCCAATGGAGAAATGGCAAGCTTGTAATAGAACTCATCCGGTATGTCAAAAAGATAATAGGGGATTCCGCAGAGGATTTGTAGTCCATCAAGAAAAGGAATGATCACTTGGACTCCTTGTAGATAAAAGAAAAGTCCGAGAATATTCTCCGGTGGAGTTCTTAATTTCCACTTGGAAAAAGCAAAGTCAATAATCATGGCTGGAAAAAAACATAAGAAAACAGGAAAAATCAACATCGTCATGATGACTTCCGGATCTAAGCTGAACCAAACGCCTGCGGCAAAGCGCAATCCTAGGCTCACGCTGATGATCGTGCGCGCTAAACCGAAGCTGGCGAGCAGCCCAATGATGGAAAGGGTGTTGATCGATAGAGAAATTTCTTTATAGTTGATAGGACGAATAACGGAGTGACCTACAAGTACAAAACCTCGAAGCATTTTGCCCAAGACCTTTAGGGTATTTCTTACGAAAACGTTATCCATTATTTTTACTATATCTTAAAGCAGTTTTCGTTTCTACTATTATCAGTATCTTTATTTTTTTACAATAACTTGTCAGCTGTACGCTATCATCGTATAATAACTATAAATTATGCAAGACATTAACAACAGGGAGGCCGTCATGTCTAGCTTAGCCGCAGATAAGAAACAATTTTTTGAGATCCTTTATCATCATGCATTCTTCCGCGAAAAGATCACGCTTTCTTCCGGGAAAGTGAGTGATTATTACATTGATGCCAGACGCGTGACCTTGACTCCGCAAGGGGCGTATTTAGGGGCAAAAATTATTTTAGAGATGATCAAAGAGGAAAAGATCGATGCGATCGGCGGGCCCACGCTAGGGGCTGATCCCTTGGTGGGAGCTGTCGCAAGTTTAAGTTTTCAGAATAATAAGCCAATAAATACTTTTATTATTCGAAAAGCGCCTAAGCCTCACGGCAAACAGCAACAGGTGGAGGGTCCATTGCTTAAGCCAGGGGCGAGCGTTATTTTAATTGATGACGTTGCGACAACGGGGAAGGCCTTTATTGAGTCGCTTGCCGTAATGAAAAAAGAAGGTTTTGTTGTTAAAAAGTGTATTTGTCTTGTTGATCGCAACGAAGGCAGCAAAGAGGCTTTGGCCAAAGAGGGTTGCCCGCTTGTATCATTATTTAATATTTCAGAATTTCTTAATCGATGAAAAAAGTTCCCGTCCTTATTTTAGCGTCGCGCTCAGTACATCGACGCAAGCTTCTTAAGCAAGTTGGGCTTAAGTTCCGCGTTGTCTCAAGCCAAGCCAAAGAGTTGGCCAAGATCACTAAGGGATGCGCTCATCTTGTCAAAACGAATGCTTTACTAAAAGCTCAGGACGTTGCTAGCCGCTTGAAAAACGGTCTTGTGATCGGCGCTGATACGGTTGTTTATACGGCGCACAAAAGGTTGATGGGCAAACCGCGCAATGCGAAAGAAGCAAAGAAAAATTTAAGAATATTGTCTCGAAAACCTCAATGGCTTTATTCAGGCGTGGCCGTTGTTGATGCTAAAACAAAAAAGGCGATGGTTGATTTTGAAAAAACCAAGGTTGTCATGACTCCGTTGACGGATCAAGAAATTGACACCTATTATCGCCATACTCCGGGAGAGGATAAGGCGGGTGGCTTTGATATTGAAGGCCGGGGAGCTTTTTTTGTTAAACGTATCGAAGGCTGTTATTCTAACGTCGTGGGATTGCCTTTGGCAAAATTAAGGATCATGTTAAAAGAGTTTGGCGTTCATCTTCTTTGTTTATTCTTTTGTTTTTCGTTGGCGGGATGCACGACGACAGAGTACAATTTGGCGACA
>JBAYLJ010000025.1:0-10495 GCA_041664145.1 Candidatus Omnitrophota bacterium
TGACCAAACGTCGACTCTCCGATGACCCCAACCACGTTATTATTTTTAGCACGTCTTAATCCTTCAAAAATGGTCACCCCTGCCCCCATGCACACACAGGTATGAATACTGCTAAACGGCGGCAAAGCCCCTAAGGTGTAACATCCAATATCACCGGAAACGGTAACTTGAAGCTCTTTTAAAACATTAAAAACCATACGATGCCCACAGCCCGGACAAAGCGATGGCTTACGGCCAGAGGCAACCTCTAGCTCGCGAGATTTTCCTTCAACGATAAAAGGAATATGTTCAGGCCTCAGCTCACCAACAAAAAAAGACTTATCTTTGCCTATGCATTTAATTCCAAGCTGCTTAACTTTATCCTCGATAAAAGAATCAAGCTCTTCAATAACAAAAACCTTTTCAACCTTTGAGGCAAATGTTTTTACAAGATCATCAGGAAAAGGAAAGCTCATCCCCAGCTTAAGAATAGAAGCTTGCGGCATCATCTCTTTAGCATAAAGATACGAGGCGCCATTGGCAATCACTCCAACTTGCGTACTATTGATCTCTGCAACGTTTAAGCTCGACACATTAGCAAACTTCTTAAGCTCTTCCAATCGCTTTTCAAGAACAATATGCCGACGATATGCATTGGCAGGAACCATAACATATTTAGCAACGTCAATGTTAAAAGGCTTAGCTGATACTTCTTTTCTCTTACCGATCACAACGTCCTCTTTGGCATGGCAAATACGCGTGGTCATGCGCAAAAAAACAGGCGTGTCAAATGTTTCACTCATGCGAAATGCTTCTTGAATAAAAAAATACGCTTCTTGCGCTGATGATGGTTCTAAAAGAGGAAGCTTGGCGGCCTGCGCCAAAATACGATTATCTTGTTCATTCTGGGATGAATGAAGCCCGGGATCGTCACAACAAATAATAACAAATCCAGCATTGATCCCCGTATAGGCTGAGGTCATCATCGGATCCATGGCCACATTGATGCCGACATGCTTAGAGGCATAAAGCGATCTTACGCCGCCAATGGCCGCTCCTAAGGCCACCTCAAAGGCAACCTTTTCATTCACAGACCACTGAGTATCGACATCATTGAAACGCGCAAGATACTGCAGGATCTCTGTGGAAGGTGTCCCTGGATACGCGGCGGCAACTTTCAAGCCAGCCTCGTACGCTCCTTGAGCAAGAGCTTCATTGCCAGAAAATAAAACTTTTTTTGTATCAAGAGAAAGCATCAACGATCCTTTTATACAATGTGTGAAAACTTATTATAAAAGTCTAAAATAAAAATGCAAGGAATAGAAATGTTTTACCACTTTTTTTATTTACAGCAGCAACCCTTGGATATTCTCTTGATCATCGTTGTAACAATAAAACAGGCGATGGCCAAAAAAATGAGAAGATTATCCTCAACAGGTAAAACATCAAAAGCCGCAGCTAAAAGTAATAGCATAGCCACACCCCATAAAACAGCCGTAACGATCTCTACCTTTTTATCTTCCATACCTTCCTCCTTTTTCTTTAATAAACGCTTATATTTTGAAACGTTAAAAAACATAACTTAGGCCTACGCTTTACCCCCGCACTTTTTTCAAGGCAAGGTTGTACCACAAATGCTTGCGCGTCTCATCGACGAGAATATCATTAAGCGCCCAAAGCGCAACTAAATTAGGGATCGCCATAAGCGCATTGGCAATATCCGCAAATGACCAAACCATCGGCAATGTTACAACCGATCCGACCATGACAGCACCAACCCACAAATAGCGATAGGTCGTGATGGCCCTGTGCCCCCAAAGATATTCCACGGCCTTTTCTCCATAATAAGACCAGCCAAGAATTGTTGACAAAACAAAAGTAAAAAGTCCAATAGTCAAAACAATCGGCCCGATGAATGTTAACTCGCTAAAAGCAGCCTTCGTAAGCGCGGCACCTTTTAAACCTTGCATCCAAAGCCCAGAATTGACAAGAACAAGCCCTGTGAGCGCACACAAAACGACCGTGTCCCAAAAGACTCCCGTCGATGATACAAGGGCTTGACGAACAGGATTGCTGGTTTTCGCTGCAGCGGCTACAATCGGCGCACTTCCCATACCTGCTTCATTAGAAAAAAGGCCTCGAGCAATACCAAAGCGCATAGCTTCCTTCATCCCTGTACCTAAAAATCCGCCAAAAGCTGCTTGGCCTGTGAACGCACTTGTAAAAATCAAACCGATCGTATGCGGGACGGTATGCCATTTCATCAAAAGCAAAATGACGCATCCTAAAATATAAAAAACCATCATAAAAGGAACAAACTTCTCGCACATCCTTGCAATCGATGTAATGCCGCCTAAAATAACAAAACCAGTAAAAAGTGTAATCGTAACACCAGTCACCCAAGGCGCAATATGAAATGTCTCTTTAACTAAAGACGCTATCGAATTGGCCTGGACCATATTTCCAATACCAAAAGCTGCAATAGCTGTAAAAAAAGCGAACGCGATCGCAAGCCCCTTATTTTTCATTCCGCGCTCTAAAACATACATCGGCCCGCCAGCCATTTGCCCTTTTTTATTGGTCACGCGAAACTTAACCGACAAAAGTGCTTCGGCGTATTTTGTGGCAATGCCAAAAACACCTGTGAGCCACATCCACAGCACAGCTCCCGGCCCGCCGGCGGCAATGGCCGTGGCCACGCCCACGATATTTCCCGTCCCAACCGTCGCTGCTAAAGCTGTTGTCAACGCCCCAAAATGACTGACATCGCCCTCGCCCTCATGGCTTTTTTCAAAAGAAAGTTTAATCGCATGAAAAGTATATCGCTGGATAAATTTGAGCCGAAAGGTAAGAAAAATATGCGTGCCAAAAAGAAAAAACAACATGGCAGGGCCCCAAACCATGTTGCTTAAATCACCTAACACTTTTTCAAAAATATCCACGATACAACTCTCTCACCTTTTTTATTTTATACTCTTATCCCGTTCCGCAAAAATACTATTTCTTCCTGCAACCGGAAATCATTCTTTATGTAGAAAAGAATTGCCTAAATAATCCACACCCCAACAAAGACTATACACCGTCATCAATTAACAACACAATAACAAAACAATATATTGAATTTATGGTCCAATATTACCATTTTCGACCACGCTTGCCAATCTCAATATCTTCGTGACATCCTTTTCAAAGAAAAGAACCTGCCCGATTCCCCCAATATTCGTTTCATTAAAAATATATAACGTTAACTGATGAAAACCGATATCTAAGGCCCGATTTAAATTAATTTGAAATGGAAAAAATGTGCTAGCAGCCCAATCCCTGGTTAGCTCTTTACCGTCCATCAACACTCTCACCTTATCAGAAATATGTGAAAAGAAAATAAAACGAAATGATTTACTTGGAACATAAAAGTCAAACTCATACTTTGCAATAGTATAATTATCTTGATCAAGAATTGGTAACTTTAACTGAACGCTTTTATTCTGCTCCCGCATATCTACAGCTTTAGCTATATTAGGCTTATAATCCAAAAGACGAGGAATATTCTTATAAAGATATGTTTGTCGAGTATTTTCTAGTTCAAGTTGCCTACCATTGTAACCCGGTAAGAAATGAACATTTCTGTCATATGCTGGAATCCATCGAAGACTGCTTAATAAAGAAAACAAAAATAGAATAAAATAAATACTAACAAAATAAAATTTTGTATTATTCTTTATACTTTTATAAAAAATAAATTGAGCGATTAAAAGGGTGCCAGCTGGTAAACAAAGCAAAAAATATTTTGGCATTGAACCAAAAACGACAAACACAATAAAAAAAACATACAAAATGCCAAAAGTAATAAAAACTTTAAAAACATCCTTTTGTTGGCTGAAATCCTTTTTTAAAAGATTGACGATGGCTACACAGAGAAAGATTGTAAAAATAATTCCAAAATGATCGATCGAAAAAGACATCCTCCGGATAATTTCCCCTATGTTAAAAATGGGACAAAATTTATCCCTAAGGTATGTCACTCCATTAATCAAAAAATATGGTAGATATAAAAATATACTAAGAAGCGCTGCAACACCCGTTTGAACTTTATAAGCTCCCTTTGTTCTCAGCAAAATCCAACCAACAAAGAAGAACGGAACAATGGGGATCAAAGGCTTTGTTTCCAAAGATAAGCCCATGTAAAGTCCTAAGAGCATGAAATTTTTCCAAGAAGTCTTTCCGCCAAGAATATCAAGCAGTTTATCAATACTAAGAAACAAAAGAAGAAGCAACAGTCCTTCTGAATAAAGCTGAATTGCATATTCAATAATGCGTGAGTGAAAGGCTAACAAGCAAGACGCAAAGAATGCGACAATATTATCTGTATTCTTTTGCAGAAGACGAAAATATACACTGACTGCCAAAGACATAAAAAAAACTGGCACTATTCTCAAGAATATCAAAGGAAGATTAGAAAAAATACTTAACGTAAGTGGAAATAAATAAGGATTTGTTCTATCAAAGAAAATCAAGTCGCCGCGCAGCATAGCCTTCGCCTGAAAGAAATGAATCGATTCATCATCAAGCAAGATATGATCAGGGGCCTTCAAGAAACTTATGAACGCATAAAAAAGAAAAAAGAAAAAAAAGACATGGATCGGCTTAAGCTTGCTGATAAGGGACTCAAACCTAGAAATCATCTACTTTTCTCTTTAGTCATATTTTTCTTCTTAAAAACAATAAAACCAGGTAATTCGCCAACATTGACTCTTTTAAATTCTGAAAAAAACTTCATTAAATAGAAATAAATATCAGAACCCCTCCTGTTCGTAGAATCAAAAAAAACTCTTCTAGAAGGAAACTCAAGACTACTCTCTTCATAAAAGCTTTGCCCTCCAAGGACCTCATAAAAATGTTTCCTTGTCTTCCAATTTTCTTCCTTCAAGGGTTCTAGTCTGATCATTTCTTCCAAACAAATCAAAGCTTCTTTTGTTTTTCCCGACTGACTGTGCATATTAAACAATTTTCTCCACTCTAAAAGATCTACAAAATCATTTTCATTCTTCTCTATTGATTCAAAATTAGACACAAAAGCTATCATTTCAACGCTCTTGGGAGCATACGCATATATTTTGCTAGGTTCAAATAAGAATTTTGCTAACAACCTATCTGATACCCCATCCAAACTATGATACAGCCGCTTGTCTGCTAAAAGATTCGATAAAGAAAGTTCTGGAAAATATACTTTGTTAGGATTCTTCTTTGCATATCTGCATGCGACATCATGAATATTCTCGGAAAAAATCTTTACCTGATTAAACTGATAAGAAATATTATTTAATCCTGATCTTATAAGAAGTAAAAATATGATAACAAGAAAGACTTTTGTCCTTTTTTTAAAAATAGGAGCAAATGAATCTAGGGAATGTGAAAAAAAATCAACAAACACAAGCGCTACTGAAAATGCTAGGAAATACGTAGCAGGGGCTATATTATTGACATCTCCTCCTACTTTCAAAAAACTTATTAAAGACATCGGAAAGACCGCCATTCCTAATAACAGAAATATGGTCCATCGATAAGTACAAAAAATTAATTTCATCTTTTTAAACCTACTTATGAAGAAAATTATTAAAATAAAAAGTAAATAAAATAGAGCCAACGCAAGATATAGGAATATTTTTCTTTTATAAAATATTGTAGCCACTGCTTCTAGGTTAACAAGATGCACGAATAAAATCGGAAATACTATCACTAAAGTAATAAAAACAAGAATGCAACGATTAAGAAAAGAATGATTCTGGACAGCAAACTTGTCGTGATTGAAAATCAACACGAAAAGAACAAAAAGAAGAACAAGTCCTGGCAAATGATAAAACTCCCAAATCAATTTATCAAAAAGATTTTTAATATTCACCGGGTCTAGGTTCGTAAATGGCTGCCGCATAGGAATGGTGACCATTTCGAAGAATAAAACCCGTAGATCAATAAAACAAGAAATAATCAAAAGCGTAATCGTTACGGCTCCCGACAAACACAAAATATAATCTTTGAGAAATCTCTTTTCTTCGGTAATAAGGATATAAGCTGGTAATATAAGAAATAAAGGAATCAAGGTGTGTTTTGAAAAAATAGCAAATACAGAAAAGAAAGCTGAGCATATAAAATAAGGCCAATGATTTTTGCCCATTCTATACATATATAAGCAAATACACGCACATGCCGCAAAAGCAATGGCAGGAGCATCCGCATGAATGCTAAAGGCTACATACTTAAGAGAAGGGAAGAAAATCGTAACCAAGCAAAAAAGAGCCATAGCGCAAAGAACCCATATCGCTTGTTCTCTTTTTTCCTTAATTTTATTTAATAAAAGGAAAAATAGTGGTGAAAAATACAATCCGGCACTGACGAGTGAGCCAAGAATAATAGCCATAGAAGGTGTTTTGGCCAATACTGCGGGAAGGTAAACAAGTTGACCTATGGGACCGTACATTCTGGCAAGAAGCGGTCCATCTCCTAAGCCATAATATAACTTGTATCCGTAAAACAAAGAAAGTGGCCAGGCAAGCCTGGAAGAATTCCATTTCCAAGAAGGAGATGCTGAAATATTCAACACAACAAGAAGAAGAGAGATACCTATCGATATTACAATGAGGTCTACAATAAAAGAATCTAAAAATTGATCAAAAGCAATCGTTTTGGATTTCTTTATTGCGTAAATTAAAATAAAAGATAAAAAACAGACTAAATTTAGAAATGTTATTAAATCGATTGGTATTGTTAATAAAGAAATAAATAAAACTAAATAGATTTTTATAAACAACTTTATAAATTCATTAAGATTAAACATTCTTTATTTCTTTGCTAACAAAATTACAATAGTTTTCCTACCTCACCATACACTCTGTCAACGCTTATAGATTTTAAGCATGGTTTTATTTTATCTCTGCACATTGGTTTTCTCTCATTGAAAACCGACATGCACGGATTGCAAACATAGCCGCTAGTCAAGCATAGACAATTCTTGCTCAGGGGAGAAAAAAGAATAGGCGTATCTGGACCAAAAATACAAATAATATTTATATCTGTTAAAGCAGCGAAGTGAACCGATCCACTATCAACGGAAACAAAAACTTTCGATATATTAAATAAATCGATAAGCTCTTTTATGCTAGTCTTTCCTGCTAAATTTATGCACCTCTGATCATTAACAGCCTGACATATCGCAAGACCATCCGGAATATCTTTTTTTATACCTGTGATAACCACACAAGAATCTTCATGCTCAGACAACACTTTCTTGGCCAAAGAACAATAATATTCAAGGGGCCATTTTCTAAAAGGTATGAGCTGGCTAGTGTTTGGATTTAAAATGACTATTTTCTTTAAAAAATCTATCGAATCAATACTACCATGCTCTTTTTTCAATTTATTCCATATTCGCGTAATAGACTCTGCGTCTGACTCTATCTTAGGAACCTTTAAATCCTCCATGCTGATACCTTTTCTTAAAGGCATATCTTCTGCTTTATATTCTAAAGCATGCAAAAGAGACATAAAGGCTATCCCTGTATGCACATTATAATTATAATTTACCTTATGTGTTAACAGGTCTCCTCTGTAGAGACCTTGCATGTTGAATCTATAAAAACCAACTCGTTTTCTTGCACCGCTCAGATAGCTAATGATGTTTGTGGCTCTCGCAAAAAACTCTAAATCAATAGTAGCATCAATACGTTCCCTCCTAAGGCGCAATAACGTAGCAATAACATCTTTAATAAATAAGAAAAAAGAGGACGTCCTAACGACAAGGATGTTCTCCTCCTTAACCATATCTAAAACTTTAAGTATTTCTAAGTTTTCTTCAAAAACCAAAAAATAAACCTCCACGCCTGGAAAAATCTCATTCGCCCTCTTAATCGTTGGATAAACCATAACGCTTGTGCCCATCTCCGAAGGCTTTAGAAACAATATCTTCTTTATTGGAATTTCCTTATTCTTCTGAAAGATTCTCTCAATTTTATAAACTTGAGATAAAAACCAACAGATAGGTACGCCAACAAACCTATCAAGAATAATCATAAAATCAACATTCATTTCTTCCTCCAAAGATTTATTCCATTACTAATATTAACACTTAGCTCACACATAGTCCTAATCTTTGAAATTCTTTTTACAAAATATTTAATTCGGAAATAAAAATCCCTTTCAGCCTTTCTTTTTAAATCTCTAACTTCATCAGGTAACAAATAACGTGTGCCAAAAACTCCAAATCCTCCGGATTGATCTGCCTCAATGTCTTCACTCTCTATAAAACGATCCTCAATGACATTCTTCCTTAAGCGCGTATTCATGCGCGCAATCGGTATGTTAAAAGAGGCATAATCACAATCTATTTCTTTTGCGAAACGAATGGTTTCTAAGATATCATCCCTTTTTTCCTCTGGCAATCCAATCAAAAACGTACCAACCGTATTAATTTTATTCTTTTTACATAACCTAAAAGCTTCCTTTATTTGTTGTTTAGTTATTTTTTTATTATAAAGATCTAAAATTCTCTGATTACCACTTTCAATCCCAAAAATAATCGTATGACATCCGGCCTTCTTAAGCAAACTTAGAAAATCATCTGTAACAAGATCGACTCTCGACAAACAACTCCATGAAAAATTCATACCTTTCATATTATTTAATAAATCTATAGTTCTTTTTTTATTCGCTCCAAAGGTTTGATCATCAAAATATATTTCCCTGATATTTAAATCCTTAATATATTTCAATTCTTTCATCACATTCTCAACGCTACGAACCTTGTATGGAATATTACCCATAATACAAAAATCACATGCATAAGGACACCCATAATCAGTCAAAACAGTGACCACTGGCGAGTATCTCATAAAAGGAGAGCGATACATCTTGTTCTTGAATAATTCATGTCTTGGAAGGGGAATACAAAACTCACATCCTTGCGTTGCTACATCATTCCCGCGCTCGCCCGATATGATATTATCGCTTATTTCTCCCTCCAAATAAGACAAAATATTTTTCGTTGTAAAATCTAACAATATAGCATCAAGAAAATGAAATTTCCCAAAAATGCTTCTGTCAGCTTCCATGAAAATATCACCCGTTCCTATAATCTTTACATTCTTACAAACTTCTTTCACTTTTTGCAAAAAACTAAAATCTTGTTTATAGGAAACTTGCCCTGTTAAGAAAATAATAACATCCAACTTCATCTCAACAACCTTGTCAAAACACTCTTTTTCTTTCAGTCTTTCAACGATAGCATCAATAACAAAAACGTTATGTCGTTCCGATAAAATCCCACTTAAGACACATAAATCAACCGGATGCAATATATAGTTTGCCTTAGAAATTTTGCTACAATAATAATCTCTTAGATAAATTTTATCCCCTGGAGGATTTAGTAATAAAATGTTCATTGGCATTATAATCTTTCGCTCACAAACAAACTCTGCTAGCTGCTACGATGTTAAAAGCTCCTGCCTAGTGTGTTAATAACCTTTTTTAAAAAAACTTGATTATTTAAAGATCATATCACTAAATAAACTTCAATAAGAGGAAGAAAGATAGGTCTCAAAAAAACAACATGGCCTAACCCAAGACCATGTTGCTTAAATCACCTGAAAACTTTCCCAGGATACTCACGACAGCCTATTTTTACGCGCACACAATGCAGATCTTATGCTTGTTGGCAAGGGCGACGCAAGTATCTTGATCGATGATAAGGGTTTTCTTAGACTCAATGGCTAGGCATGAGGCTTTGACTTTAATCATCTTCTTGATTGTCCTAGGGCCAATAACAGGAATATCAAAACGCACATCTTGACTTGGCTTGCTCATTTTGATAACAACGGCTCCTTGACGCGCAATGGTGCCGCCGCGCAAAATGGCTTTATCCGTGCCTTCCATGGCCTCAATGGCCACAATGGCCTTATCTTTGATCACAACCGTTTGCCCGACGTCAATGCCGCCCATCAGCTTTGCAATAATACAACCAAATTCGATATCAGCAAGTTCTTGCGTGCTTGGGCCTCTTTTGGTAAGTGTTCCCTTGGGAGCCAAATATTGAGAAAGAAGAAAAGTAGAATTCAAAAGCTCCATACCATTTTCTTTGAGCTGATCAGCAACCGCGGAGAAAATCGTATCGGCCTTGCGATCTTTAAGCGCGTTAAATAATTTCTTAAATTCTTCATCGACAACCAGGCGCTCATTAAAAAGATTGCTTTGATTAACCTGCCCTGCCATGATCACTTTAGAGACGCCTTCACTCTTAAAAAAAGAAAAAAGTTTAGCGAGCTCTCCCGGGCCAAGCCAAAGTATTTTATCCACAACACTTTTTAAAAAAAAGGATGTGTCCCCCTTGATCGCAACGGCAATGATCTTATAATTTTGACGACGGGCTTGATGAGCAAAAAGAAATGGAAATTTGCCGTTACCGGCGATGAGTCCTAAAATTTGCTTGTCTTGCGACATTAGCTACAAAGTCCTCTTTGAGAAGTTTGCA
>JBAYLJ010000026.1:0-9849 GCA_041664145.1 Candidatus Omnitrophota bacterium
AAGCATGTCCCCGTGATCGAGAAAATTGCTGGCGGCATCAAGGTAAAAATTGGTTCTGTGCCGCATCCGATGGAGCCAGATCATTATATCGAGCTTATTGAGGTGCGCACATCCGATGAAGTGCACCGTAAATATTTAAAACCAGGGATGGCTCCTGAGGCAATTTTTCAAGTCAATGCTGAGAATGTTAAAGCGCTTGAGTTTTGCAATAAACATGGCCTCTGGACTTCTTAATTTCGCACATGTGACGTGTGTCATTTTCTCCGCCAAAAAACTGGCGGAGTAAATTCGCGCAGTTAAGTTACGTCGATTAAAGACTTCGTAACTTAAGCGCTCATTTAATAGGAGGTAAATATGAATACGTGGAAAAAGAATATTTGCTCAACACATGTCGGCTTAGGGGTTATGTTTTTACGTCTCTTCCTTGCCTGGGTCTTTATCACTTCTGGAACGGGAAAATTGTTTGGTTGGTTTGGTGGATTTGGTATTAATGGATTTTCTGGATTTCTGGAAAAAATCGGTATCGGCTTTCCTGTCTTTAATGCGTATCTAGTCGGCTGGACAGAGCTTATTTGCGGGATATTGCTTTTGTTTGGGTTTTTAACACGCTTTGCTTCCATTTTTATTATCATTATTATGACAGTTGCAATTGTCAAAGTTCATTTTAATGACCTTAATTATCCAGCTGTTGTTCTCTTAAGCGCCCTTGCTCTTTTTGAGATCGGAAGCGGAGCTTTTTCTATCGATAGGCTTATCACAAAAAAGTAAGCAAAAAAAAAGGATTTCTTGTGAAACCTTTAGAGAAGAATAGAGTTTTTATTATCGGCGGGGGCTTTGCCGGCATTTATACGGCGATGGGCCTTGAGAAATTCTTAAGTCAACAACCTTCCCTAGAGGTTACACTTATCAGCCAGGATAATTTCTTTCTTTTTACACCTCTTTTACATGAAGTTGTTTCCAGTAGCCAGGGAGGGGCGAATATTGCTAATCCCATTCGCAAGCTTTTTAAGCGTGTTCACTTTATTCAGTCACGCGTTGATCATGTTGATTTCCAAAAGAAAATCATTTTTGTGACAAATCCTCAAGGATCTCGAGAGGAGTTTAGCTATGATCAGCTCGTTTTTGCTCTAGGACTTGCTCCTAACTTCTTTAATATTCTTGGATTGCCCCAAAAAGCTTTAACCGTGAAGTCGTTAAGCGATGGCATCCGTCTTCGTAATCGCATGATCGCTTGCCTTGAAAAGGCGAGCTGTGAACAAGATCCAGAAAAAAGAAGAAGATTTTTAACCTTTATTGTAGCCGGCGGAGGGTTTACAGGCGTTGAGATCTTGGGGGCCATGGATGATTTTTTAAAAGAAGCGTTAGCGTTCTATCCGCATGTCAAGGTGAGCGATCTAAGAATTGTTTTGGTTCACAGCGGAGAGGTCCTTGCTCCTGAAATGCACGTAAGCCTTGGGGTTTATGTGCAGAAAAAGTTTGAACAACGCCATATTGAAATAAAACTTAAATGTGGGGTCGTGGCGATCAAAGACGATAAAGTTTTGCTAAGTTCTGGCGAAGCGATCGCTGCGGAAACTCTTGTTTGGACTGCAGGCAACACAATCCATCATGTTATTGAGGCCTTACCCATAGAAAAAAAACAGGGGCGTATTCTCGTTAATGAGTACTTAGAAGTTCCTGGCTACCCCGGCGTTTGGGCGATTGGAGACTGTGCTTATATTTTTGATAAAAGTCAGGAAAAGGCGTATCCGCCGACCGCACAGCATGCTATTCGTGAAGCAGAAATATTGGCCGACAATATCCGGGCACCGATGAACGGCCAGCCTAAAAAAGTTTTTTCCTATAAGTCTTTAGGCCAGCTCGCCAACATTGGGCATTTTACAGGTGTGGCTATGATTTTAGGTGTTCCTATTAAAGGATGTCTTGCTTGGCTTTTGTGGCGTGATATTTATCTCTCAAAGCTTCCAAGGCTTGAGAAGAAAATGAGGGTATGGTTTAATTGGGTGATGTTGTTATTTTTCAAACGCGATACCATTCAATTTTTAAAGGAGAAAGATTCATGAAGAAAATAGGGATGTTTTTTATAATGCTTCTTTTTTTAGCAAACGGTCTTGTTTATGCTTTTGATTGGAAAACCGCGCATGATAAGGCCGATACCTTGTCGCTTGAGCAAGCCATGAGTGAAAGCAAGGTTAGCGGGCAATCTGTAGAATCCCTTTATATTTTAGGACTTGTTTATCTTAACAGATACCAGCATATTCCGGCTAAAGATATTTTTTTAAAGATAGTAGCCCGCGATCTAAATTCTTTTGAGGCTAAATGGGGCGTAGCAGAATGCTTACGGCGAGAGCACAATTATGATGAAAGCGTGCCAATGCTGGAAGCGATTATTAAATCAAATCCAAGTTTTTCTCCTGCTTATATTACTTTAGCCTATATTCGTTATATTCAGCAAAAATTTAATGCAAGCATTGTTTTGACAGGAAAGGTCATTAATCATCTCCAAGGAAATGTTGACAAGGCTAATTTTCTTCGAGCCCATGGCCTTTACGCTGCAGCGAAAGGCATGATTGCGCATTACGGAGGTCCTATTTCCAAAGCAATTAATGGTGCAGGTGTTTGGAAGCACTTAGGCATTATTCAAGAGCTGGCTCCCAATTCACCTGTGG
Source organism: Candidatus Omnitrophota bacterium (assembly GCA_041664145.1). Classification (GTDB taxonomy): domain Bacteria; phylum Omnitrophota; class Gorgyraeia; order Zapsychrales; family Aceulaceae; genus CALGLP01. Next base: position 2,670 of record JBAYLJ010000026.1, read on the forward strand.
TCAATTTTGCCCTTGGAAGTTATTATATGCTCATTCCCGTTGCCTTTAACCAAGATTTGGACAAGGCTAAAGAATATCTTGAGAAAACCATTGCGGAAGATCCGTTATTTCCAGATCCTTATGTGCGTCTTGCGCAGATCTATCAAAAAAGAGGCGATGATCAAGGGTATGAAGAAAACATTGCCAAGGCGTTAGCCCTTGATCCTAAGAACGAACTTGCCCTGGACATTAAAACAGGAACTTGTAAATTTATTTGCTTAAGTCCAAAGGAGAAAAAAGATGAATAACAGGGAAAAGAAGATTGCGGTTGTTGGCGCAGGCGTGGGTGGGCTTTCCACAGCTGCACGCTTGGCTCATCGCGGATGTGATGTTACTGTTTTTGAAAAACTTTCCGAATGCGGCGGACGAAACCATATGTTGATCGATCAGGGTTTCAAATTTGACATGGGGCCATCGTTTGTTTTGATGCCGGATTTTTTTAAAGAAGTTTTTACCGATTGCGGAAAGGACATTGAAGATTATTTAAGGCTTAAGGTTCTTGAGATTAATTATAAAATATTTTATCCGGATCATCGCGTACTAACAGTTTTTAAGGACTGCAATAAAACAAAGCAGGAGATTGAGCGGTTTGAAGCAGGGAGCTCGTCAGGTTTTGACCGATTTATTAAGAAAACAGAAAAGTTTTACAAAGCGGTCGCGCCACTTTTGTACAAATGTTTTACGGTTAAAGATATTGCCAGTCCTAAAAATTGGCCCCTTTTGCTAACCCTAGAGCCCTTTACGTCTTATTGGGATCTAGCGAAAAGATATTTTAAGACCGAAGAATTGGCGTATGCCTTTACCTTTGAGGCCATGTTTATGGGTGTGTCGCCTTTTGAAGCGCCTGGATTTTATAGCGTGATCACGTACGCGGATCATGTTCAAAAGATCGCTCATCCTATGGGCGGGATGTATGAGATTCCTAAAGCCCTTGAGCGCTTGGCGAAAGAAAATAGCGCACAGTTTTTTTATAATGCCGAGGTCAAATCAATTCAGCCTAAAGATGGCCACGTCTCTGTTTTCGTCAACGGAGAAGAAAAACTTTTTGACAAGGTTGTTGTCAACGCTGACTATTGCTACACACAAAGCGATCTACTTAAACGTTCTATCCCTGATTATCGTTATTCCTGCTCAGTTTTTTTAGTGTATTTAGGGTTAAAGGGAAAGCTTAACGGCTTGGATCATCACAATCTTTTCTTTGCAAATGATTTAAGAAAGAATTTGCGGGAGATCTTTGATGAGAATAAAACACCCCAAGACCCTTCTTTTTATGTGCATGTTCCAACAGTGACAGATCCATCGCTTGCGCCAGAGGGCAAAGACATTGCTTATATTCTCATTCCTGTTTCTAATTTAAAGGGGGTGCAAGAGTCATTTTCTAGCTTTGAAGGTTTTTTAAAGAAAAATGTCTTTGAGCGAATGAACTTTGTCACGGGGCAAAAGATCGAGGATATGATTGAGGTGGAGCATCATTTTTATCCTGAAGATTTTATTACGCGATACAATATTAAATATGCAGCGACCTTTGGGCTTGCGCATAATTTGATGCAGAGCGCATTTTTTAGGCCAGCAAATCAAGATGCACAAGATAACAATATTTATTATGTTGGTGCAAGTACTCAGCCGGGTGGAGGATTGCCTGTTGTGATCGCTGGGTCCAAGATCGTCGCGGACATGATCACGTCTTAAAAAGAAACGACTTTTTGGTAAATCGATATAAAAGATAAAAAAGGGTTAAAACTTTTTCCATCATCGGCACAAAAGCCCGCTTCGCGTAAACATCAAACTTGTTTTTTTCTATTTTTTTTAAGATTTTCGCATAAAGTTCTAAAATGAGAAATGTTACAAACTGGCATCGAGGGTTTTTGATCAATTGAATGCCGTGACTTGCTTTGTAAAAATAACTGCGCGCTCTTTTAATTTGGAAGCTCATAAAATCAGTAAAGTTTTTATCAAGGATCTTTCTTTCGATATCAGTTTCTCCTATTTGGCATTGACTCATTTCATCTTGCGGCAGATAAATCCGCCCACGATCAAAATCTTCCCGAATGTCTCGTAAGATGTTTGTCAGCTGCAGGGCAAGCCCTAAGTCAATTGCGCATTGTTCTGCCGCAGTATCTTTATATTCAAAGATTTTTATCATGATCAGCCCAATGACGCCGGCGACCCTGTAGGAATACAGATAAAGTTCTTCAAAAGTTTGATATCGGTTTTTGATGAGATCCATGGACATGCCATCAAGGAGCTCGTTAAAATATTCTTTGGGGATTTTATATCTTTGTATTGTTTGGCGAAAGGAAGTAAGAAGAGGATCTTTGAGCTGATCAGCGCTAAAGGCCAGATCAATTTTTTCTCGAATACTAGTGAGTTCTTTTTGTTTTTGTTCTAGGCTAAGACGAACATCATCAACGGATTCATCGCTCAAGCGGCAAATGGCATAAATAGTATAAGCGGCTAGGCGTTTTTCTTTAGGGAGAAAGAAAGATGTCAGGTAAAAGGTGTGCGCGTTACGCTTTGTAATCTCTCGTGCTTTTTTGAATCCTTGCTTTAGCATGACATCATTGTATCAAAAACACACGTAATCCCAAGTAAAAATTGCCTTGAAGCAGGACAGGATTGAAGATAAAATGAATAATGAGTCATGAAAAATACTTATTTTCTTATAAACCTAGCCATTATTTCCATTCCTTTTCTTTTATCGTTTGAGCCCAGGGTCTTCTTTTTTAAAAAGTGGCTTTGCGTATTTCGTTCCATTCTGATCGTCGGCAGCATTTATGTTTTTTGGGACGTCTGCGCAACCGTCTTGGGGCACTGGGGGTTTAACCACGAATATGTTTCCGGTATTAAAGCATTCGGGCTTCCCATCGAGGAGATCCTTTTTTTCGTGACCGCGCCGTTTAGTTGTTTGTTTCTTTATGAGGTCATTTGTTTTTTCCATAAGGACAAATGGCTTGTTCTCCCTCAGCGCCTTATCCAAGCTATCATTTCTTTAGCATTGGTTTTGGGGCTTATTTTTGTTGGACGCGATTACACAGCACTTAGTTTTCTCATGCTGGCTCTTTTTCTTTTTGTGGCCATAAAATATTTCAGTTCTATTGTCCATACTCAAAATTTTTGGATTTATCTCGGGATTTGTTATGTCCCTTTTTCAATTTTTAACGGTATTCTAACAAGTCTACCCGTTGTTACTTATAATTCTCGCGCGATTACGGGCTTGCGCCTTGGCACGATCCCGGCAGAGGATTTTCTTTATAATTTTGCTTATTTGGGATTTACCTTGATTGCCTATAAAATTTTTTGTTTTCGAAAGAAGATATAATAAAAAAGTGTTCTTTTATATTGTTTAAGTTTCTTGGGAGCGTTAAGATATTCTATATTTATTTTTAAAAGCCCACAAAAGGAGTTCACTATGAATAACCGAGCTGTTAATCAAGGCATAGAAAGTATTCGAAGAAATGGAAGTGGAGTGTTTCGCGAAGGAGCGCATCGTTTTCCTAATATATCGCTCATGATGGCCGAAGGTGTTTTGAAGAATATGAAAGATCTTAAAAAACCTTTTGTCACGATCATTAATTCTTATACCAACCAGATCCCAGGCCATGCGCATCTAGATGAACTCGGACGTATTGTCAAAGCTGAGCTAGAAAAGCAAGGGGTTAATGTTTGGTATGCCAATATTGGCGGAGCGATTTGCGATGGCATTGCCATGGGACATTTTGGCATGAAGTATTCCCTTGCCTCTAGGGAGTTGATTGCGGATCAGATTGAAACCATTATCGGCGCTCATCCGTGTGACGCTTGGATCGGGATCGGCAATTGCGACAAGATTGTTCCCGCGATGTATAACGCCATGGTAAGGGTAAACATTCCAGCGATTTATGTTTCCGGCGGACCTATGTTGGCGGGTTCAAGATGTACGGATCTTATTTCTATTTTTGAAGGCGTAGGAAAGCATAGCGCTGGAAAAATGAGTACGACTGCACTTGAGCATCTGACATCTTGCGCTTGTCCAAGCTTTGGAAGTTGTTCGGGAATGTTTACAGCCAATTCTATGAATTGCTTAGGTGAGGTTTTAGGATTTGCGCTTCCTGGAAATGGGACAATTACTGCGACAGTCCGCGTTCCAGGAAAAAATAAATATAAAATTAATCCAAAACGTATTGACCTTGTGAAGCAAGCCGCCAAGCGTTTGATTTATTTATTAAAAAAAGATATTCGGCCTTTAGACATATTGAAAAAGCATTCGATTGATAATGCCTTTATTCTTGATATGGCCATGGGCGGCTCAACCAATACTGTTTTGCATGTTTTGGCGCTTGCGCATGAGGCGGGGATTTCTTATGACTTAAAGCGTATTGAAGCTCTTTCTAAGGTAACACCCAACGTGATTAAGATTTCACCATCGAGGATGGACGTGCATTTGGAAGATGTTCATCGTATTGGCGGCATGGGAGCGATTTTGCGCGCTATTGTTGATGGAAGAAAATCTTTTTTAAATTTAAAGGCACAGACAGTGTACGGCACGCTTGGCGATTATGTTAAGAAGTCGCCAAAGCCAGATGGAACTATTTTGCGTACCGTGAAGAATGCTTTTTCTCAGGAAGGGGGGTTGCGTATTTTGTTTGGCAATATCGCGCGCAAAGGTTCTGTGGTTAAGACAAGCGGCGTGGATCAAGATATGTTTAAGTTTTCTGGTCCTGCGAAAATCTTTGAATCACAAGAAGAGGCTCTTTCTGGCATTTTAAAAGGAAAAGTTAAGAATGGTGATGTGGTTGTCATCCGTTACGAAGGACCTAAGGGCGGTCCAGGTATGCAGGAAATGCTTTCACCAACTTCTGCGCTAAAAGGTGCAGGTATTCGTTCGGCATTAATTACTGACGGTCGTTTTTCTGGAGGCACGCGAGGGCTTTGTATTGGCCATGTGTCGCCGGAAGCGGCGGCTCGCGGGGAGATTGCTATTTTGAAAAATGGTGATGTGATTGATATTGATGCCCACAAGGGAATTTTGAATGTTCGTCTTTCATCCCAAGAAATCAAAAAGCGCTTAAAGGCCCTAAAGCCTTTTAAATCCAAAGTCAGCGGGGGCTGGCTGAGACGCTATGCGAGCGTTGTGACTTCGGCAGATACCGGTGCTGTTTTAGCGAACCCAACATAACAAAGCGAGACCAAGCATGAAAAAGAATTTTGTCCTTGATACCAATGTTTTGATCCACAACCCTCAGGCTCTTTATTCTTTCGCTGATAACAATGTGATCATTCCTTTGACCGTGATTGAAGAGCTTGATCAGATGAAGACGAGTCCTGATAAAAAAGGGATGCATTCAAGGCAGGTTTTGCGGGAAGTTGATTCTTTGATTAAAAAAGGTGCCTTGAACAAAGGTGCCAAGATGACGAATGGCGGGACGCTGATGATTTCTTTTGGCCCCAAAGAAACCATTCCTGATATGGATCCTAATCTTCCGGATAATAAGATTTTAGCTGTGGCTTGGGATTTGCAGGTTAAGAAGCAAACCGTTTTTTTTATTTCAAAAGATATCAATGCGCGTATCAAGGCCGAGGCCTTAGGCATAAGATCGGCGGATTATGAAAAGGAAAAGGTCGAATATTCTAATCTTTATCGAGGCTGGCGTGAGATCAGCCTCTTGAAAGAGGATATCAATAAAATTTATAAGGAAGAAAAGCTCGAAGTTAAAGGATATACACTTCTTGAAAACGAGCATGTGCTTATTAAGGCAAGCGATGACCCTTCTTCGTCGGCGATTTGCCGTTATTGCAGCAAGGACAATACTTTTGTACCGATTAAGAAAGAATTTTCTGCCATGGGTATTAAGCCCTTGAATGTTGAGCAGCGTTTTGCTTTTGACCTTCTTTTAAATGATGATATCAAGCTTGTTACGCTTGTGGGCCAGGCAGGAACCGGAAAGACGCTGATGGCGATTGCCTGTGCGCTTTCTAAGGTCATGGAAAAAGATTCACCGTACGAAAGACTTCTTGTGGCACGTCCGATCATTCCGATGGGCAAGGATATTGGCTATCTTCCAGGAAGCAAAGAAAAGAAACTTTCTTATTGGATGCAGCCTATTTATGATAATCTCGAATATATTTTAAAGCGTTCGATCTCGGATAATAAGAGCGGCTTGGCCACAAGTGAGCTAACAGCGGAGCATCTGATGAGCTCAGACGTTATTGAGATCGAAGCGTTAACGTATATCCGCGGGCGAAGTATTCCTAATCAGTTTATGATCGTCGATGAGGCGCAGAATTTAACGCCGCATGAAGTAAAAACGATCGTTTCTCGCGCTGGAGAGGGGACGAAGATCATATTAACCGGTGATCCAGGCCAGATCGATAATCCTTACTTGGATGCGAACTCTAATGGGTTAGCGTATACGGTCGAGCGATTAAAGAAACACAAAATTTTTGGCCATATCTTGCTTGCTAAGAGTGAGCGCTCTGAGCTTGCCTCTTTAGCTGTTAACGAACTCTAAATGAGCGCGCAAGCTTACGGAACGAAGCGCTCGTAAGTTGTTGCGCGAATTTACTCCGTTTTTCGTGAAGCGAAAAACGGAGGCAAGACAGAAGAAATTAAGGAAGCTCCTCGCGTCGCATGCTCGCTCGGAGTGGTTCGCCAAAAAACATGTCAAACCAATAAAAAAGGATAGCTTGTCATAAGCTATCCTTTTTTATTTAAAGATTAAAACGAACTTTATTCGGCGATAATGGCCTCTACTGGGCAAACAGCGGCACAGGCTCCGCAATCAATGCATTTTTCAGCATCAATTTTATATATGGGCGTTCCTTCATCAATAGCTTCAACAGGGCATTCGGGTTTGCATGTTCCGCAAGCTGTGCATTTACTAGTAATTTTGTGAGTCATGAGACCATCCTTTCGTTAACGTAAATTTGATAGTAATTTTAACATATTTTGTCTAGATGTAAAATGTTTTCCTTATTTATCTTATTCTTTAATATTTATAGTAATACTAATGAAAAATTATGTTTTATTTTAAAAGTGCAGTATAATAAAGGCACTATTTGATAACAAGAGTATCTTTAGCCAAAGGAGAAAAATGAGTCTTTTTCGTGGTATCCAAAAGAAATCCTTAGGCATTATTCTTTCGGCGGGAATCGGACTTGTTGC
>JBAYLJ010000027.1:0-9820 GCA_041664145.1 Candidatus Omnitrophota bacterium
AAGCAATATGTTTTAGGCATGAAAAGGCAAGGAGTTGTTGCTGATTATATTGAAGATTTGAAGAGTAAAACAAGCGTTGTTGTTAACGAAAATCTTTTAAGATAACGGACATTCTATGCCGATCGATTTTAAAAAGCTCGATAAAACAAAGTTAATGGTTCTTGTAGCAGCCGTTGCCGCAGGGATTATAGCTGTTGTGTTAACCAATGCGCATATTACGCGTACGATCGAGGAAGGCTCATCATCAGAACAAGTTGCCTACTTGATGGAGAAAGTTAAGGGCCTTGAGCAGGCCAATCAAGAAGTTTTACAAAAACAAGCAGCATATGCTAATCGTATCGAGCAAACAATTCAAAAACTTTCCCAAGGACAACAGTCCAATGCGCCGCGACCTGCTGAGGAAAAGCCAGAGATAAGAAAACAATCTTTGGCCTTAAGAACTCCAGCGGGTAAGCGTGCCATTACGGTCAACATTACGACCTTATCGGCGGTGGGAGGGCTTCTTAATCCAGGAGATTTTGTTGACGTTTTAGTGCATTTAGCCCTTCCTGTGGATTCGGTTGTGGTAACAGATTCTTCCGCACAAAAAGCTGCACAGACACAAAAAACAACCGTTACCCTTTTTCAAAATGTTCAAATTTTAGCCATTGGATCCAATGTGGACAGCCCTGCGGACTTTGAAGGCCAGCAAAAAACAGCGAAGCTGTCTATTACTTTTGCCGTTGATCCACAGCAGGCGGAACTGATGACCTTTGCAGACTCTCACGGCAGCCTTCAGCTTGTTTTAAGAAGCACGGGTGAGCGCTCTGCCTATCGCTTGCCTTCGGCTAACTGGGACACGTTTAAAGAGTATTTAGAAGCAGCAGAAGGAATTACGATTAATTCGCCGGTTGTCAAAAGGGCTGAAAAACCAAAAGAACCGCCAGCTCCTGAAATCAAGGTTTATCGCGGTGGGTCTAAATAAAATATGAAAAGAGAAAGAACTTTCCTCAGGATATTTTTAGGCATAAGCATTCTTTGTTTGACTTTTTTTTGTAGCCAAAAGCTTGTTTTTTCAAAAATGTTCGATGAGCACTTTCTTCAAAGAGTTGATGACGATCTCCGTATCGTTGTTGGTGACATAGATACTATTTGGGCTCAAGATTTAACAAGAATTGCCATTGCCAATCCTTCCATCGCGGACGTTATTGAAACAAAACCTTCCGAAGCCCTTATTTCAGCAAAAGCTCCCGGAAAAACGGATGTTTTCATTTGGGATAAACATGGAAAAAGAAAAGTAACGGTCTGGGTTTTTACAGAAAACCTTGACCTTGTTCAATCACGCATCACTGAGCTCTTGCAGAGTGCTGACATTGAGGAAATTTCTTTGGTTAAAAATGATCTTGAGGGAAAGCTCGTTGTTTCTGGCGAGATCGATGAGGCAGAAAAAGAAGATTATGAAGCGATCATTGAACCTTTTAAAGACAGTATTATTGATCTTGTGAAAGAAAACGAAAAAAGAGAGTTGATCGAAATCGATGTTCAGATCGCAGAAATCAACTCTTCATATTCAAAAAATTTAGGTATTGAATGGACCAATCCTGACGGCGACAGCACATATACCTTTGAGGAAACTCTCCCCGGCGGCAACGTTAAGCAATTTACGGATATCTTTCGTATTGGCAGTATGGCACGCACGACGGCCTTGCAGGCAAAAATTAATGCCCTTATTACAGAAGGAAAAGGAAAGATATTATCAAAGCCGAAAATTGTTGCGCGTAGCGGTGAAGAGGCTTCCTTTTTAGTGGGGGGACAGATCCCTATCGTTACAACAAATATGTCCTCTGGCGGGACGAGCCAGGAGAATGTTACCTTTAAAGATTATGGTGTTAATCTGAAGATCAAGGCCACAGTTCAAAAGGATGATAAGATCGATATTGACCTTAATGTCGACGTGAGCGATGTTGATACCTCTCGCAAAGTTGGCGATAATGTAGCGTACACAACGCGATCGGCTCAAACGAAGCTTTTCTTAGACAACAATCAGACAATTATTTTAGCAGGCTTTATGAAAGATCAAAACTCTGACACGATCAAAAAGGTTCCTTTGGCCGGATCGTTTCCCATTTTTGGGTTTCTTTTTAGAAGCAAAGAGTCGCCGAGCGCGCAAACAGAACTTTTCATTACGTTGACGCCACGCGTTGTTTCGGCCAATGAAAAGAAAAAGCAAACGCAAGAAATTTCCAGGGAAGAAACCAAGGTTCAAGAAGAAAAAAAGCAAGACGTGATCACTTCTCTTGCTAAAACAGAGACAGAGTCTGCCAAGCCATCTTATCAGCCGATTGCCGTTCCTGGAGCAATGGCGGTTTATGTTCGCAGCGTTCAGGAGCGCATCGCCAAGAATGTTTTTTATCCTAATGTTGCTAAAGAATCCAAGACCCAAGGGATGGTTGAGTTAAATGTATCAATTATTAAAAGCGGATCCTTGGTTTCAGCCTCGATCGGTAAGTCTTCGGGGTCTACTGTTTTAGACGAGGCCGCACTTGAGACTGTACACAGACTTTCTCCTTATAGTGCTTTTCCTCCAGAGGCGACCTTCAAACAGATAACAGTAACAATCCCCATTGTTTATCAGCTTGACTAAGATTTTTGCTACACACATTAACATCGTTAGAAATTAATTCATATGAATGGAAAAATAACAGTTGTTTTCAGCACCAAGGGTGGGGTGGGAAAAACATTCATCGCCCTTAATCTTGCTGTTCAGCTTGTATCGAAAAAGAAGAAAGTGTTGCTTCTTGATTTTGATCTCCAAGCGGGTCAAGACCTTGCGAGAACCATCGGCATCAAAGCTACCCGATCGATCGTTGATATTTGTTCAGATGTCGAGGCCATGGAAAATGCTCAGGCCTTTGAACATCAAGTCTTTAAACATCCAAGCGGTGTTGATTTTCTTCCTTGCGTTGCGCAGATCGACGAGACAACAAGGATCGATCAGGATAAAATCAGACATTTTTTAAAGAATTGCACAAAGATCTATGAGTACGTCGTGATCGATGGCGGTAAAGTTTTTAACGAGACCCTCATTACGGTTTTTGATCAATCGAATCTTATCTTGCTTGTCGCGACCCCTGATGTGCTAGCTGTTTACCAGGCACGGGCATGTTTAAACGTCCTGTCTGCCCTTCATTTCCCGAGCCAAATCGTTAAGCTTGTCTTAAACCGTTCGCAAAGCCGAGGAGGCGTTGCTTGGCAAGAGGTACGGGCGGTCTTACCTTGTGATATTTTTGCGCAAATTGCCTCTGACGGGAAAGCGGTGGGCTTGGCTCTCAACAAAGGAGTTCCTTGTATCACCGACAGCCCTGACAGCCCCGTAGTCGAAGGTTTTCAGCAGCTCGGGAATAATCTTTTGAAAGAAGGCGTTTTTGTTCAGGGCACAGAGGATGTTCGTATCAGCACAAAAAAACAGGGCACAGAAGAGGAAAATTTTTGGGAAAAGTTTGGCATCAATCAGCATGTTTCAGAAAGCAAAGAAGTCTTGTCTGTCCTGAGAGGTGATGAAGATATTATTAAGCTCAAGCAAGCTGTTCATGACAAGCTCATTGACCGGCTTAACTTACGCAATATCACCATGGAGGCTCTTCGCGACCCTGTCCAGTCTCGAAAAATACGCGAGAGTGCAGAAAAAGTTATTGGAGACCTTATTGCTGAAGAAGCAGGAGCGCTTATTTCTTCCCTTGAGGATCGACGCCGCTTGGTTAAGGAAATTACGGATGAGGCCCTTGGCCTTGGCCCGCTAGAAGAATTCTTAGCTGACCCTGCCATCACGGACATTATGGTTAATAATAAAGATGAGATTTATGTCGAGAAAAAAGGTAAAATTATTTTTACGAATAAAAGATTTATTTCTAATGGGCAAATACGCTCCGTCATTGACCGTATCATTGCTCCTTTAGGACGCCGTATTGACGAATCTGTTCCTATGGTCAATGCGCGCCTTCCTGACGGTTCTCGTATTAATGCGATCATTCCTCCGCTGTCTCTTAAGGGACCCATGCTGACCATTCGTAAGTTCGCCCAAGAGAGAATTACGATCGAAGAGTTGATGCATACTTACCATTCTATTTCGCAGCCAATGGCTGATTTCTTGCAGGCTTGTGTTCATACGCGAAAGAATATGATCGTTTCCGGAGGAACGGGTTCAGGAAAAACAACACTCTTAAATGTGATCTCCTCTTTCATTCCTGATGATGAACGCATCTTAACGATCGAAGATGCCGCTGAACTTAAACTCCGCCAGAGCCATTGGGGTCGCCTAGAATCTCGTCCGCCCAACATTGAAGGACGAGGCGAAATTACCATCAGAGATTTGTTTATCAATTCTCTTCGTATGCGCCCTGACCGCATTATTATCGGGGAGTGCCGCGGCCAGGAAGTTTTAGACATGCTCCAGGCGATGAACACCGGGCACGACGGTTCCATGACAACCCTTCACGCTAATTCTACGCGCGATGTTTTAGTGCGCATGAGCTCTATGATTTTGTTAAGCGGGGTAGATTTGCCTCTAAAGGCTATTTATGAAATGGTGTCCACGGCCATTGACATGATCGTTCAGATTTCAAGATTCTCCGACGGAACAAGAAAGATCACAGGGATCACAGAGGTTGTTGGTTTGGATGAAAAAAGAGATGTTCTCTTGAAAGATGTTTTTGTTTTTGACCACCAAGGTCTTTCTCCCGAGGGAAAAGTGCTAGGGGAGTATAAGGCCACGGGTTATGTCCCTATCTGCTACGAGGATTTTATTAAAAAGGGCTTAAAGATCGATAGATCTATCTTTAATAGCGCTTAAGTTTTGTGTTAGGGCAAGCTCAGCCACCAGAAAAAGAACCACCTCGTTTTATAAAATCAAATTCCAAGAATGCCTATTTATAATAAAACCCAGCAGACCCTTTTAGCCTCAAAAGTTTTTTTCGCAGATCATTTTTTAAAACGCGCCATTGGCCTTTTAGGAAGAAAAAGCCTTGCGCCTGGGGAAGCCTTGATCATTCCTTACTGCCAAGCCATCCACATGTTTTTTATGCAGTTTTCTATTGATGTGGTGTTTGTTAGCAAAACGTATCAGGTCGTCGGCCTTGTGCCGAACATCAAGCCTTTTTATTTGAGCCCATTTTTTTTAAAAGCTTTTTTTGCTATTGAACTAGAGGAGGGAGTTATAGAAAAGACAAAGATCAAAAAAGGAGATTTTTTAGATTTCGGATCAATCAATAAGGTCTAAAGTCCTCGTATCATCATCAACCCTGTCCAGCCATTTCTTGCAATACTTGCAAATTTTTGATTCTGCAAATATTTTTTTCCCGCAAAAAATACAATTTTTCTTATCAATGCTTTTGTAGTCAACATCAATAGGATCATTAAGAAGAAACTGTCCGCAATGGGGACATTTTTGGGGGCGTGTTTCCAAGACTTCAAAACAATAAGGACATTTGAGCATATATTTTCCTCGATCCTGATGTTTAGGATAGTCTTATTTTGCCTTCTTTTTTCATATTTGACAAGAGAAAAGTTATTTTACGGGAGAAAAGGGTTTTTGCTTTAATTGGTTCTTACGATCTTTCTTACGCTTAGGTTTGGGGAGGGATCTTTTCGCAAGCAGTGTATATCATTTTAAAATTGTTTACAAAGAGCCTGTTCATTTGCCTTGACGGGACAATCTTCGGTAGGATATAATAAAAAAGCATTTTGGACAAATAAAAATATTTTGGACATAAATTAGGAGCCTATCTTTGGGTGTAACCTACAAGCTTAAACAAGAAGTTATCGATTATATCTTAGAACTCAAGCGCGTTGATCAGAGCTTAAGCTGTCGGAAAGTCTCTGAGCTTGCTAGTTCGCATTTTCAAAAAACAATATCAAAATCTTCCGTGAATGCTGTTCTCAAGGATTCTTTGCTAAGCAGCCCTGTAGGTCGACGGGCCAAGCCAGAAGCAAGGGCAGAGAAATTTAAGATCCCAGAACATCGCAAAGAGCAAATTTTTATCAATATCCCTACGGATCTTTTAAGCCAGGCAAGATCGCCTGAGCCTTTGGTTTCTGTAAACACGCCTGCAAGCTTTGATAATCTAGGAGCTTTGTTTTTAAAGGCAGCCGAAGGGCAAATGAAGAAGCAGGGTGTCTTAAGGTTTTTTTCTGAAAAATTTGGTCCGCTTCTTTGCGAAGAAAAGATTTTAAAATTAACAGAAGCCCTTCTTTTTTTACCGCTTTTTGGAGAGCGTAACAGTGAGAAATTTATTGATTTTGATAAGAAAAGTTTGTGGCAGTTAAGTGATATCGATTTTGAGCCAACAGTTTATCAAAAAAGAGAATGTTACGACATCTTGCATGGATTAGAAACAAAGAGCTCTCAAGCAGCTCTTGAATATGGTCAAGTATTTTCTGAAGCAAGCTTTTTTCATTTTTTTCTAGAAGACGGAACAGATTTTTGCATAGACGCTCAAAACAACTCATCTTGGGAGATTAGCAATGTCCATTGTGGTTTTTCAAACTGTTTGGACAAAAGTTTTGACATTTTATCAAAGGATTTCATTATAAATTCAACCCCCGTCATCTTGCGACAGGCAACAGTCAAGGAAAGCCTTCCATTAAGCTTTTTTAATATGATCTCAAGCTTTGAAAATATTCCAGGCAAACGAATTAAGCGTATTGATGTGATGACGAGCCAAAAAGAAATTATTTCTTCTTTCGAAGGAGTTGTTGGAAAAAAACGTTATTATATAGCAGGCCTCTATGGCTATCGGGGACTTTTGGATCAATTTCTTTCTGGGAAGAAAAAAGAATCCAAGCACGTCGAGGATTCCTTGGCGCGGCAAGGGTATTATTGCTGGGAAGCGACGACAGCTTTTCGCTTAAGCCAGGGGCAGCAAGTTTCGGCGGATATCGCGCTTGTGAGCCAGAAAAAAGACCAGAATCCTATCTTTGCCATTCTTACGAATATTCCGCCTAGCATTAAGCCTATAGAAAAAGTGGTCAGTGATTATCTCAAGAAATGGCCGTCTCCATTGGCGGGGCAGGCTTTCTTCACAGAACAGCAGGGCCAGTCACAAGACGCCTGTTGTGACATCGTCTCTTTTTCCGACGATAAAGAACTTTCCACAAGGCAAAACGAATGCTTTGAAGAGAGATCTTTTTTAGATCGGCTTAGCAACGGCATTCTTTTAGGCCTTCATGATTATTGTGCGCGGCATTTTTTTCATCCCCAAGACCGTAAGCTAACCTTTGCGCAAGCGCAAAAGAAATTTTATAGCCTTTCCGGGGAACTCAAAAAAGAAGATCATTTTCTAAGGGCAAAATTTATTCTCCCCGAAGGCTATTCCCACCAAGAAGAGCTTCGCTTTCTTCTTCAACGCGTCAACGAGTCCGTATCCTGCGGGCTAAAGGCGCGCAGGCTTGTGATGGAGATTTGAACGTAAAGTCTTGCCAAGATTTTTCACTTAAATAGAATAGCTTTTTTATTTTCTCTATGTTATATTTAATATTAAATAGAGGTGTTGATATAGGGCAGGCATCTCAAAGGCAAAAGCAGCATTAACGAACATTTTTTCTTAACCCAAAAGCCACGGAAGAAAAAAATGTACTCTTTTCATAAACGCTTTCACAAAGGACAAAGTTTAATTGAGTATGCGGTCGTGATATCGCTGGTAGCAGCGGTCATGGTGGCGATGTACACCTATATCATGCGTTCGGTACAGTCTGTACAAAAACAGGTTGAAGAGTCGGCACAGTAAGTTTATTAAACCTAACAAAGGAGGAAAAAAATGAAGATGAGAAACAAAAAAGGGCAAAGCACCTTGGAGTACATCATTTTGGTCACGGCAGTTGTTGCAGTGGCCATTGTCTTTTTGAGGCCCAACAATCAGGGTAAACTTTTTCAAACGGTTGAGGGCAGCTATAACAGTGTTGCAGATGGATTGACAGAGAGGACAACGAATTTAACAGGTTCTTGGAATTAAGTGTTAAAAAAATAACATCGTTTCAATAAAGGAGGAAACAACATGATGAAATGGTTTCGAAGAAAAAAAGGACAAAACGTCGCAGAGTATGCGATCTTGATCGCACTTGTTGTGGGTGCTATTATCGCCATGCAGAAGTTTGCTCAAAGAGGGCTTCAGGCGAGAATTCACGGTGCGACAAATTATATGGTTCAGCAAGATTCGAATGTGCTGGGGAATACCGCTCAGTATGTGCCTTATTACGAGCAAAGCGCATATGATTCAGTCAAGAATGAAACGGAAAGAAAAGGCGGAAACGCAGACAGTGAGTCTTTTGCTTTAGATTCTGCATCAAGTCGTCTTCTTGGCGGATCCACGAACGCAACCTATAATGCAGAGGAAACAGTTGGAAATGGTATGAGCTTCTAAAAATAAAGAAATGGTTAATTAAAGGAGGTATAGATGTTGATAAAATTAAGAAAGAAAATGGCGCAAAGCACCCTTGAGTATGTCGTGCTTGCGGTTGTTGTTATCGGTGCTCTTTTGAGCATTCAGGCCTATTTAAGACGTGGTATTGCAGGAAAAATTAAATCTTCCACGGATGATATTAGCGCGGAACAATATGATCCTGATTCAACTGTCTATAGCAAAAATACAACGACAACCGGTACAACCCGAGATGCAACATCAAATACTGGATCAACAAGTGTTTTGCAGTCCGATGAAGCAACAACGGTTAATGCAAATTCAGTGACAGAGGATTAGTAACAAAGGAGTGCTAGAAAAAGAACAATATGGTGAGGATAAAAAAAGGCGGCCAATCCCTTGGCGAATATACGGTCACGATATCGCTTGTTATTTTGGCGATCATGGGAATGACGTATTTGATGCAGAGGGGATTTGCCGCCCGTATTAATAGTTCTCGGGGGTATATGTTGGATACCTTGAATCCAGACATCGAGCAGATTCGTTTTGATCGGGGAGGTTACAATCCCTCTAAAGCGGTTCTCGCCGAATATGAGCCTTATTATGTGGATAAAATATCAGATCTAAACTCAAATCCCGAAAAGAATATTTTCATCAACGGGATAGCAGACGCGTACAGCCTTAGAAGCAGAACCGTGACAATTATCAATAGTGTTTCGACGGAGCTTCCGGCGGAAGATGTTCCTGTTGGAGAGCAATAGGAGAAGGAGATCGGGTCGTTTAAGAATGATAAGGAAAAAGGGTCAAAGTTTAGCGGAATACGCGATCGTCGCGAGCCTTATCGCCATTGTTTTAGCGACGATGGGGCCGGGGTTTCGACGTAGCGTTCAGCAGGTTGTTAAGAGCGCTGCCGACGTGCTTGGTTTTCAAGCAGATGCCGAACAGGCGTCAAATCTTGACCAAGGCTTTTTGAATGCACAGACGAGCAACACACAGACGGCAACGACGAGCGTTATTACTGAAGAACAGGATAACTATGCTGCGACCGAGACGGAGCATTCAAACGCGCAGAGCGCGGCTTATGTTAATGGAGCCTTTATTCGGCAGTAGAGAGTGAGAAAAAAGTATGGGCCTAAATAAAAAGCAAAAAAGAAAAGCTGGTCAAACAGTGTTAGAATTTGCTGTTTTGTTTATTGTTCTCGTGGGCGCTCTTTTAGCTATGCAAAAATATATTCAGCGGGGCGTTCAGGGCAAGTGGAAGGAGTCTATTGACGGCATGGGAAAGCAATATGATCCTGCTGGAAACACAACAACATCTTCGACCATGTCTTCCAACGCGGAAACAACGATCAGCATCCTTCCTGAGGCCGGAGGATATCGGACATGGCGCACAGATACCATGAATATGATAGAAGACAAAACAGAACAAA
>JBAYLJ010000028.1:0-9800 GCA_041664145.1 Candidatus Omnitrophota bacterium
AAACATTTCTTTTGGCAAAAAGGAATATGAATATAAAGCCCTGTTTGATTTTGCACTTTCATTTCTTTCTTTCGACGAGTTTCTACCATAAGATATTATTTTACTTCCCTTACAAAAAAAGACAACAAAAGTAATTCAATCTCCAAAAGTATTGAAAAATGTCTTTAAGTCTGATCTCAACGTGCTAAAATAAGAATGTAAACTATGAAAGGAGGTTTCTCATGGTTGTCAAAAAAAAGAAAAAGCCAGCAAAGAAAGTCGCCAAGAAGAAGAAGCGAAAATAAAACGTTACATTTTTTGAATCAAGTTTTAAAGGCCCCGCCCTTTGGTTATAAAAAGAGCGGGGTTTGTTTTTAAAAGAAAAAAGGGAGGGCAGAACAACTATTCTGCCCTCCCTTAAACTTATCACCCTAAGATACGTGTATTAAATTTTCCCTGTTCTTTTTCGATTAGACTCTTCTTTTTCTTTTGGCGCTGACTTCTTCACATCGCCTTTTTCTCGACCCTTCATTTTATGATATTTTTCAGCCATATGGTACTTCATCCAGCCTTCAGAATAAAGCTTAAGCCATTCATCCGTGGCGCGTTCAAGGCCAATGCTGTAGCCAGCCTTCTGGCTTTCGATCCACAAGTGCTTGTTGATTTCTTCCATGACGCGTTTATCCTTAAGAAGCTCTCTCAAATCTGTAATGTTCATGCATCCTCCTTGCGATTTAAGAATGATATTGTTACTTGGTTATCATCATAGCTAAAAACAAAATAATTTCAACAGAATTAATAAAAAAAATGAATACACGCACAGTCTGCGGACGATCAAAAAGACGTAAATGGTCTGCGCAAATGGGCTACATTTTTTTAAAGCACAGGTCGATCAGTGCCTGCCTTATAAAAGTAGCCCTTGATACAGCGTAAAATCCTCCTTGGAAAAACAAACAAAGATCACGTTCTCGATCGTAGAAAAACTTTTCAACATTTCTTTAACTGTATCAACAGCGACCCGCGCTGCTTGCCTCTTAGGAAAACGATAAGCTCCAGTGCTAATACAAGGAAAGGCGATGGATCTTATTCCATGCCTGGACGCAAGCTCAAGACTTTTAGCATAACAACTTGCCAAGAGAGCCTCTTCACCTTTTGCCCCGCCTGACCACACAGGGCCAACGGCATGGATGACGTATTTTGCTAAGAGACGATATCCCCTCGTCATTTTGGCGTCCCCGGTGGCGCAACCTTTGAGCTTACGACATTCTTCCAAAAGTTGTGGCCCTGCATCACGATGAATGGCGCCGTCCACACCCCCTCCGCCTAAAAGAGAACAATGAGCAGCATTCACAATGGCATCAACTTCAAGCGTTGTAATATCCCCCTGAAAGGTCTGAAATCTAGGCATTTTTATGCTCGGAAGAAAGGAACAAACATAACCGCAAATACAGAAATAAGAATAGTGACAGCCCCTATAATGATCCCGATCTTAAACCATTCAAAAAAACTAACTTTAATATTTCTCTGCTTATCAAGGATCCCTAAAGCAACAATATTCGCCGTTGATCCGATCAGCGTAATATTGCCGCCATAACACGCGCCAAATAAAAGCGCCCACCACAAAGACTTCATGTTGGGATCAATGGCTTCCATGCTCTGAACAATAGGCACATACGAAGCGACCGCAACAACATTATCCACAAAAGAAGACAAAAGAGCGCTCGAGACCAAAACAAATCCTGATAAAATATGAGGCTGGGTTCCAACGGCGTGGATCATTTTCTCAGCTAAAAAAGAAGCGATCCCTGAAGCCTGGATAACTCCAGCTTGAGCAAAAAGAAACATAAAAAATACAATAGAAGGCCATTCAACTTCTTTCTCGACGTAGTGACGCGCCTTGTCATGGCGATAGAGCATCACGATGCCAGCAGAAATGACGGGGATCATGATAAGAAGCGTATTTTCCACTAAACCAAAGAACAATTCTATACGCTTATGCAATGAAATCAGAAAGATCGTTGCAATAAAGATACCAATGCTCACCTTTGTGCGACCATCAGGAGGAATAGAAATCAGATAGAGAAAGCTTGTATCATCTTGAAAATGAGCTAATTTCTCACGGATCTTTTGAATATTCTTTCGATAAAAAAGACAAATAAGAATGATAGAAACAATAAGCGCAATCCCTGAGACAACCATCCCATGGGTAATAAAATCCTCGAAAGATAATTTCGCACGGGCCGCGATCAAGACCCCCACAGGATTGCCCAGGAGAGTCGCCGCGGAACCAATATTTGTAGCTAAAACCGATGAGATCACAAGCGGTGTTGGATCAACCTCAAGAAAATCACAAATATCTAGAATAACAGCTATCATCACAATAATAGACGCAACTTCCCCCATCAAGCCAGAAAGGAACGCTGAAACAGCCATAATAATAACATAGAGCTTAACGCCATTAAGCTTCTTGACGCGTAAAACAAGGGTTACAAGCCACATAAAAAATCCGGCATCCTTCATCATGCCAACGATAATCATCATGGCGATCAAGAAAAGGATAACGTCAAAAGAAGCAAAACGGATAAAGCTCTCAAGATCCGTAGCGCGGATCAAAAGAAGCATCCCGCTACCGATAAAAGCAAAACTCAGGCGTAGATCCCAAAAAAATAACGTACCAATGATCGAGACAGAAAAAATAGACACAATGAAGGCCTGATGAATGTTAAACCCGATCTGAACGCCAAGGGCGCCCAAGGCCAAAGAAAGGGCGATAAGCCATAAAAATTTTTTTCGCAAAAGAGAGCTCCTTAAAAATTAAAACAAAAAAACAAAAACAGCAATGCATACTATGATGAATGTCAATATTTTAAACTCCTATAATACTATTTCATACTCCTTTTTCAATAATTATTAAATGAGGACACAACTTTACGGAAGGTCGGCTATATTTCTTCTTTAAGACTTAGCTCGCCAACTATTTTTTCTTGAAGCCCCATGACTTGATAAAAATTGGTAATCGGAGTGATGTTAATAATAACCGGCACAAGGCCTTCAATGTTCCTCAGGCTCTCGGCGGTTATGTCTTGCGGCAACACGAAATTAATATCGACCCCCGTCGCCTCGAGGTTCATATTCTGTGCGTTAAAATCAATACCACCCTTTATCGCATCTTCTTGATCTTTTTCGCCCCCCTTCACGAAGATCAGCCGATCTCCGCTATGGAAAAAGATTTTCCCATTTTTTTCTAAATAATTTTTAAAAGATGCTCCAAACGCCGTCCCAATAAAAGCTTTACCTCCGGGACGCAAAATACGCACGATCTCTTTGGCAAATCCATCAATGTTGTCCCAGGACATCATTGTGACATTAATAGCAACCACAAGATCAACAGAACCATCCTGAACGACATCTTCCATGTTATTCATGTCTGCGGTATGAAGAGGAAAATCTTGCATCGAATACCCCATCCCAGTCAAAAAGTCCGCTGCTGATTTAACCCTTGAGTCGACAAAGTCAACGCCATGGACAACGCTCAAGCCAAATCGTTCTTTAAGATATTCGAGCTCTTCCGGGGCATTACCAAAACCAACCACCATTCCAATACCGTCTTGAGGAACAACGATCCCTTCCCAATCCGCTAAATCACTCATCGCTTCCAAAAGCTCCAAGGAAGTCCCGCGGCCGCCCCCGAACCCTTCCTGCACAAATTCTTTATAATTTGGATTACTTGAAAAATCCGCTTCCCCTTCTTTTACAAAACGTGCTTCTCTGTCGCCGAGAGCTTCCGCGTTATTTTCGATCATCGATGATGCTCTCTTTTTTGCAACTAAACATGTAACACTATTCTTGTACTCAAACGATATCGGCTTGACATCATAGGTATTTGTACGAAGAACTGATTGATGTCCTTGACTTTCTTGTTGTTCAAAATAACCTCCAACGATTGCCGTCGGAGTCTCACTGCGGATAATGTCAACAATAACGTTATCTCCGATAGAATACATGGGTCCAGTGTTACTAACAAGAAGAGCCACTTTTCCTTTTAAAATATTAAATTCTAGAATCTCATTATTTTTAAAAACATTGTTTAAGTCTTCATGAATAAAAATAGCTTGGTCCTCACTGCTGGCAACATAATCTTTCCACTGATCTTCTGTTAAATAGGTTGTCTTATACCCTGCTAATTCACTGGCTCTCTTAGCTTTTTGAATTTCAGATTCTACAACCTCAACACCAACAACCATTTTTGCCCCTAAGCGGAGGGCGACAAGAGATAAAGCGCCATTTCCTGTGCCATAATCTTTGATGATCTTTCCTTTTAAGTCCTGCCCTAGCATCGCTGCGATCACAGGAACAAGGTGTTCACGAAATGAAAGATCACCCTCGACAACCACCGCACTATTATTCTTAAAATCATTTAGTTCTTCCGAAACAATTAAATCATTTGTCATGACAACAATAGGGCCAACACGCAGATAACGACAAATTTTCTTTCCAAAAGAATCATCGATGGATACTTTGCGCTCTTCACCGTTGACAACGATCATGCGCTCTTGCAAACGAAGACCATTTTTTGCTATGATATCTTGCTCAAATTTATTAACCTCTGCATCTGAAAGGCTAGAAGAGCTTACCCTCTCGTCCTCCTTAATCAGCGACATCGCCTGATACTGCGTGCGCCATGGGCTTACCCATTCTTTTTCGACAACAGGGTATGGATCTTTTTTCAGCTCAAAATAACCTTCCTTTAAAATATTTTTCATAGTCAGCGTACTGTGATCTTTTGTTTCACCGCCGATCTCGCATCCACCTAAGATAACCTTTGAGCTTCGGCCTTCAATCGCATCCACAAGAACATCAAAAATAATATCCTTATAAAAAAGACCGACATTAGCCAACACGATCACCTGGCGAGTGCCTGAAAAATTCATATCAACATTATTTTCCTGCTCTGAGACCCTACTTTCTAGCACTTGACTTAAATCATCTTCAAGTAAAATAACTTTCTTGTCATCTGTGGGTTTATAATCAGCCCACTGTCCTTCTTTCAAATAAACAACCCCCCGTGGTGATCCTAGTTGACGCTCAAAGGCCTTACGCGCTTTTTCCATTTCTTTAGCATCATGATCGATAGAGATAACCCTTTGAGCGCCCAGACGCAAAGCCAGCAAACCTAAAACCCCATCGCCAGCTCCATAATCCCACACTACTTTTCCGCGAAAATCTGTCTCAAGCATGGATGCGACAAAAGGAATGACATAACGGAAAAATGTTAGATCATTTTCGATCAGAACAGCTTTTGTTTGAGCAAAATCTTTAAACTCTTCGGGAATCGTCAAGCGACGAGAACAAATAACAGCTGGCCCAACGCGCAAATACGATGTATTACCGTCCCAAACAAGCTCTTCTTCTTGCCCATTAATCACAATTCTTTCTTTATGAATATTCAAATCCTTGTTGTTCTTAAAGATCGCTTCTTCAAAACTTTTTGCCTCTTTTGAAGATAAAATACCAGAAGAGGCTGCCTGCGGCGCAGCATAGCTAGCGACAAGCTCTTCTTGGCCCATGCGGCCTTTAAAAATCTCAATGCCTAGGCGGTTGTTTTCTTCTTTGACTCTAACCGAATCCTCTGGCCCTAGCGGTTGCAATGTCTCGCGCGGATAAAGTGCTCTTCCGTTAAACACAAAAGATTCATATTCATAAATAATTTTTGATCCTGCAGCATAATATCCCTCGGCAGGAAATACAGCCTGAGATTCTTTCTGGCTATCTTCTTGCGTAGCGCCTGATTTTGACTGTAACTTGATGATACCTCTTGACCAAGAAGGATCAATGCTATAGGTGTCGCTTAATTTTGTAAAATCATAATCTGTGCCAGGAACACCATAATCGTAAACAATCACGCCGTCGGTATTTATCTTAGGGGCAATATCACGCATATACTTAAAATGGCTTTCAAGCGGCCTCACATGATAAAGGCCAATGGAGCTAAACATAAAATCGATCTCTCCATCTTCAAAATATTCATTAAAGCGGCTGCCGTCATCTAAAATCCACGTGATCTGAGAATCTCCGACACCCCAACGCGAAAAATAAATATTAGCAAACCCGATCAGCCGAACATTGTCAATCCCTCTTTCTTTAAGCTCTTTTTCCATCTCTCGCAACTCTCTGCCCTCGCCCGCACCCCAGCTAACAACCGTAAATTTTCTTTCAGGATCGTTTTTCTGCGCTTGAAGTGCCCTTTCATAAAAATCGTCAAAGGTTCTCTCCCCGAAATTCTCTTTGATGGTATCAAGGGATGTTGTAAAACGTTTGTATCCTTCAGAATCAACATCACGGCCGATAACCGCCTTCCCCTTAGCATTGATCAAAAATCGATCTTCTCCCCCTGCGATCAGCCCTGGGACAGCCTCTGATGAAAAAAGAACACGGGTTTTATTTCCAAGCGTCACTTCAGAAATAGCAGAAGAAGTTTTGGTCACAACCAAGGCTTCAAACTTTTTACCTTGACTACCGTTATCGTATATTTTTTTCCTCGAAAAATATTCTTTTTTTCCTTTAAAAAATTTCTCTGCTTCAAAAACGCTATATTTATCTGCCCGTGACATAAAAGGCTCTCGATCATACCCACCTAAAACTATTTTTTGACTTTTGTTATAAAGAGAATCTTTGATCAGATTGTCGTAAACCTCAGGATAAAAGGCACCGATATTCGCCAAAACAATCGAGTCCTCTTTTCCAACAAATTTTCTATCGATCGGTCGGTGCCACTGATTTCTAGCTCTAAAAATAGTATTAAGATCTGCTTCGAGCAAAAAAACTTTCTGGCTCTCTTGCGGCTGATATTTCTCCCATGCGCTGCCTTTCAAGTACGCTATGCTTTCTTTATTGCCGAGCATTTTCTCAAATCCTACCTGTGCGCGTTCAAGCGCTGCTGCATCATTTTCAACGGCGATCACTTTCTTTGCGCCTAAGCGTAAAGCAACAAGCCCTAAAATTCCATTCCCCGCTCCATAATCCCAGACAACCTTATTTGCAAGATCGGTTTCAATCATCAAGGCAAGCATAGGAACGAGATAATTTAAATATTTTGCGTTTCCATCCATGACGATCGCTTTTTGATCGATAAATAACTGCTGTTCCTTAGAAATCGTCTCTGAAAAGCGGTCAAGAATACTCTTAGCAATCATGACAATGCCGCCAACCCGCAGATAAGAAGCATTAACATCAAAAACAACATCTCCTTCTTGCCCGTCGATGGAAATCTTTGCCTTACGGACAAACATAGCGCGAGAAGCAAAAAAACTCTTTTCAAACTCCTGCGCTTCTTGGGAAGATAGAACGCTTGAAGATATTTTTCGCGTCTTTATTTCATCTGCTTTTGTCGCGGTAAAAAAATTCAAGACCCCAAGGCCCACCGTAGATTCCATCTCCTCATGCCGCACAGAAACAAATCCTTGCAACATAGCTTCTAATTCTTCTATCTGGTAACTCTTGTAATGCGTCAAAGCAGGATTTTGCTCAACCGTTTCTTTTTCAGCATTATAGGTGGTTAAAATAATGCGGCCGCTGGGGTTTAAAACTCTTTTGGCTTCAGCAAGAGCTATCGCTGGATTTAGTCCTCCGATGGATTCATTTAAAATAACAAAATCAAAGGTATTTTTTGCAAAATCAAGACGCTCAGCATCACCCTCTTTAAATCTAATTCCATGCACTCCGGCAGCCTCCATGCGCGCCTTTGCCGCCTCGATATTCTTACCGCTAATATCGATCGCATCAATATTCGCCAAACCTTTCTTGGCTAATTCAACGGCTAAATGACCTTGGCCTTCTCCGATGGATAAACCTCTTAAATTCTTTTTACCCAGCTTATCAACTTCTTCTATAATTTTTTCCGCAACAGCTCCCCTGAGAGCATCATCCACCGCCGTCACGCTGATAAAAACAACTTCATTTCCTTTTTGATAAAAATGTTTTCCGCCAAATTTCTTATCATAAAACTGCTTTTGAACTTCCGGATTCACCGTCGATCGGCTTATGGTTCCGCCCTTTAAAGAAGCTTCCATGGCCATTTGCGTGTAAGCATCTATCTCCTGCTTGCTTAACCTTGGCGCTACTGTAACCTCACCCATGAGCTCATTTAATTCATTATCCGCATAGCTTGTTTTTTCTGTCGAATCTTGAAGCAGGTCTTCTTTGCTAAATCTCCCCTTCTTGGGTAGCTTGCCCCTTAAGGCCGTGCCGTACATATCCGCTACGTCATCAGTAAGCTCGATGTATCCATCTTGTAAAAGTTTTGTCGCAAGATCTTTCCAGTTATTCTTTGTTTCGTCAGCAATTTTGTTGATGATCTCGCCTGGGATACCCATGCCCCCTTGATTTCTTGAATCAAAGAACTGAATAAAGGTCGTGTCGACAAGATAATCTTTGTTGTTTAAACTTACAACAAGAAAAGAGTGTCGATAATCACCAAAAAAGAGGTCAAATGCTTGATGAAATCTTATTTTAACTTCGCCTAAATTCGTCGCAAATTTTTGTATCCTTCGAGCTAGATCTGCCTGCGCCAACGGGCACTTGCTTATAAGCGCGGAAGGCGAGAGAGGATTATCCGCATAAGACGCTTGGGCGTTTTTGGCAAAGGCTACCCTGCTTGCAAAAACAGCTTGCTGAACAACACCCTCAAGAGGGCTCGCGGAGGAAGGAGTTGCACCCTCCCCTAACGCACCGCTTTGCGTTGCTGCAGCATCTGCGATTTCCTTTTCGCTATAAGTTTTCCCGAGTTTACCCTCGTGCCATAATTCGCGGTACTCATTGCTTTTCTTATAATTTTCTCTCGCTGTTAACTTTAAACCTGTTTCCTTCTCGTCAACAATAAGAACTCTCCCGTCAGGATACAAAAGTATATGGCGATAGGCTCCTGGATTGTCACGAACAATAACCGAATGAGGCAAAACTTTCCTGATATCTTCAGTAGTCATCCCTCTGATTGTTTTACGATTGTCAGCGATGATCGCTTGTTCTCCCGAAAATATTTTAAACTGTGCCTCTAAATACTTTGCTTTTCTTTCTTCTTCTGAATACATCCTCCCGCCTTCTTCTTTATTCGGAAACACTAAATAACTTGCTTCGGTAAAATGAAACATTACTCGTTTCGCAGGAAAAACAACACATAAACAATTATTGATAGATGCCTCCAGCGGATGATGCACAGCGATCCCTCGACCCTGCCCCTGGGATAAAGATCCTTCTTCTTGTTGAAAAAACCCGTATTCTTGCCAA
This sequence comes from Candidatus Omnitrophota bacterium, assembly GCA_041664145.1. Lineage (GTDB taxonomy): Bacteria > Omnitrophota > Gorgyraeia > Zapsychrales > Aceulaceae > CALGLP01. Next base: position 9,262 of record JBAYLJ010000028.1, read on the forward strand.
GTCATATTCATCATTGTGATACCAGATGAAACCACACTACCTGTGTTATCCGACACCCATTGAGAAGCCTGATTTAATGTTGCCGTAATATTGGAATCAAAACGAACTTGTAGCTCATAGGCGTTCTTTGGCAAACCATTTTCTTGAACATAATGATAAATAGCTAAATTGTTTCCCGTTGTTGTTGTCGCGGCGCTTACTTCTGCCCCAAACTTCACCCCTCCCGCAAAATACTTTCTTGAGATAGACTTCTTGGCATAGGGGTCGTATTCGACCTTCATCATGTTGCAGACACCTTTTTTAAAGGTCTCTAGGTATTGAGCATAGATCTTGTCCGTGGTGTCTTTGCTTGAGATGTCAATGCCTTTGTCTTTGTGCTGGTTGGAATAAACTTTATTAAGAATAGAGTTCTTGAAGTTAGTCTTATACCAGTAGCTTAGGATAATGGCATTGTAGATCTGCCTAAGCTTGGCAAAGTTCTTGCCTTCGTTGACTTCTTTTTCTAAAGCTGGGATAAAGACTTCACGGACGATGGAAGT
>JBAYLJ010000029.1:0-9672 GCA_041664145.1 Candidatus Omnitrophota bacterium
AAACGTCCTTGGGCCTCCGCAAACGCGGTACCCGCGATATCCAAATGCGCCCATTTGGTATCACCAACAAATTGACGCAAAAATTCTGCCGCCGACATGGTTCCCCCAATGCCCCGAGGAAGCCCTGAATTCTTTAAATCAGCATACTGGCTTTTCACATACGTCTTAAGTTCTGCATAAAGTGGTAACCGCCAAAGTCGATCATCTGTTATTTGTCCCATTTTTAGCAATGTTTCAGCGAGCTTATCATCGTTCGACATCAGTCCGCTATGATCATGCCCCAAGGCAACCGCACACGCCCCTGTCAGCGTAGCAATATCGATCATGCGTGATGGCTTATAATTCTTAACCACATACGCCATCGCGTCAGCCAGGACAAGACGCCCTTCGGCATCAGTGTTGGCAATTTCAACGGTTTTTCCATCGTAACTTTTAACAACATCCCCTGGCTTCTGCGCAGATTTTCCGATCGCATTTTCTGCGATCGCCACGACAAAAAGAATATTCTTTTTTACACCAAGCGATATCGCATTTTTTAAAACACCCAAAACCGCCGCTGCGCCCGCCATATCAGAACGCATCGTTTCAATACTTCCTGTCGGCTTCAAATTTAAGCCGCCAGTATCAAAGGTAATGCCTTTTCCAACAATGGCCGTGTAATCCGAACTTTTTTTAAGCCCCTGATAGCGAATGATCATCAACCGAGGCGGATACTGGCTTGCGCGATTGACCGCCAAAATCAGATTAAGACCTTTTTTCTTCAGGTCTTTTTCCGTTAAAATATCCAAATGAATATTCTTGCGCCCTTTGACAAGACGTTTTATTTCCTTTTCAAATAAAAGCGAATGAACAACATTTGAGTTATCGTTAACGAAGTCACGCGCATAATTAACACCACCGCAAATTTTTACTTGATCAAGATACAGCCCCTTAGATGGCGCAGCGATCGTCACCGAAGACAACACCTTTTTGTCTTTCTTTAAGGCAATATATTTTTGCCATTTATAAATACCAAGCGTAGCGCCTTCAATGATGCCAAAAATTGTTTCATCGTCCTGGGCATGCGGAAAAATAGAAACCGATTCAAGCCCGCGGATATAAGGTGACGCTAAGGCTTGCTTGACAGCTACACGAAGCGATGTCTTTGAAATTTCTTTATCATTGCCAAGCCCAACGATCAAAGCAGGTACTTGTTTGATCAAAAGAGGAAAGGTCTCCCCCTCTTCAGCGGAAAAACGTTTTGACGCTACAAGAGTCGCGATCTGATCGGAAAGAAGCTTGTCAAGCGCTAGCGACTTAAGAGAGGCAACTTGTTTCTTTGTTAGAAAAAAAATACTCGGTTTCTTTAAAAATTTTATTTTGGGGTCAAATTGAATCTTTGGCATAGGCCCGACTACTTTCTGTGGTCCATCGAAACATAATCACGTTTGACATGGCCTATGTAGATCTGCCTTGGACGGCTGATGCGCAAATCAGAAGCATCGCGCATTTCTTTCCACTGCGCAATCCAACCCGCCATACGCGCCATGGCAAACATAACAGGGGCCATATCGGTTGGTATCTTGATCGCACGATAGATGATCCCGCTATAAAAATCAACATTAGGATAAAGCTTTCGCTCGATAAAGAAAGGATCCTTGAGGGCTGCTTCTTCAAGCTTAACAGCAATTTCAAGAAGAGGATCATGAATGCCAAGCTTTTTTAAAAGGATATCTGTTCGCTGCTTAATAATTTTTGCCCGAGGGTCATAATTTTTATACACACGATGACCAAAGCCCATAAGGCGCGTATTATTCTTTCGATCCTTGGCAAGTTCAATAAATTTTTTTACATCACCACCTGAACGATTTATTCCTTCAAGCATTTCGGTTACCTGCTGATTGGCCCCACCATGCAAAGGTCCCCACAAAGCGCAAATGCCTGCCGAAACCGAAGCATAAAGATTCGCCAAGCTGCTTCCAACCATGCGTACCGTTGATGTTCCACAATTTTGTTCATGATCAGCATGCAAAATAAATAATGTCTGCAGCGCTGATACAACGCAATCGGAAACCTCATAAACACGATTAGGAGAAGAAAACATCATATTGAGAAAATTGGGAATAAACTTTAAATCTGCACGTGGATAAACAAACGGCTCGCCCATTTTCTTTTTGTAAGAAAAGGCTGCAATGGTTCGTACCTTGGAAATAAGCTCAACAGCGATACGGCGAAAATCTGTGCTGGTGAGTTCCGTTTTTTCAAGTTCAGGATAATACGCTGAAAGAGAGCATACCATCGCCGATAAAATACCCATCGGATGCCCCGAAGCGGGATAACCATCAAAAAAATTCTTCATATCTTCATGAAGCATCGAATGCTCTGTGAAACTGTTCGACAACTCATTAAGTTCGTGATAGGTCGGTAATTCACCATAGATCAAAAGATAGGCAACTTCAATAAACGTTGAATGCTCCGCCAATTGCTCAATAGGAATACCTCGATAACGAAGGATCCCATTTTCTCCGTCGATATAGGTTATTGAGCTTTCGCAAGAACCCGTATTAACATATCCGGGATCAAGAGTGATGTGGCCCGTCTGTAGTCTCAAATTACGAATATCGATCGCTTTTTCATTCTCAGTTCCCGTCACAATAGGAAACTCAAAGGTCTTGCCACCTAAAATAATCTTTGCTTTTTCTTCCATAAAAGCTCCTGGCGTTTAAATGTTAACAACCCAAATCACTATTTGGTCGGTTTTCCCAGTTTCTTTTCAATCTTTTGAATAAGTTTTTGTGGATCGATCGGTTTAATCAGATAATCATTGCACCCCTGATAAAAAGCATCCAAGAACGGTTTCTTATGCGCCGTCACCATGATGATCGCAACCCCTTCCCCTAAAGGAATATCCGCAGCCTCTTCGCTTTGTCGTATCTTGCGCAAAAGCTCAAGACCGTTAATCTCTGGCATTTCTATATCGAGCAAAATAAGATCATAAGGATTTTCTTGCAACGAGGCATTGTAGGAATCAATGGCTTCCTTGCCATTAGACGCGACATCACAATGCGCAACATCGCGAAGGATCTCAGCAATAAGCTCTCGGTTCTCGTAATTATCATCCACAACCAAAATTTTCCACATAAATGATCTCCTTGTTAGCAATTCTTAAAATAATCAATAAACAGAAACGCTTCTTTTCGAAACACGCCGAACAATTCCGTAATTTTTTCTGCTGGATCCCCTGCCTTAACAGAAACGTGCATCGCATCAGCAGCCTCATAGACTTGCTTCAAGCGAAGGTTTCCCGACGTTCCCTTGACTTCGTGCATAATCGCGCGAATTTGAATAACATCATTTTTAAGCATAAAATCATCAAGCTGGGCAATCTTTTGGGATAGCGTATTCGAAAAACTTTTCAACAGCTTAGTCAAGATCTCCGGCCGAACATGAAGCTCCTGGCTGACCGCAAGCGTGTCATAGCTAAATTGTTTTATATCATCATCCAATAGACACCTCTATCGTTTTGGTAAAGCACCCATCGTCATGTCGATCATTAAACGTTTTTTGTTTTGTATAAAAAAAGATAATTCCATCTTTTCTCGCTCATTAAAATAAAAAGGGACACCGATCACCGCACGATTACGATAACTTGTAAAATGAGACATCTCAAGCTCAAGATATCCGGCGTTAGAAATCTCTGTCTTAAATGCTCCTGCAATAATATTACAAAGGGTTCCACAGCAATCCGCCAGCGCATCCAAGTCTTCGTCATCGGCCAAAGGATATCGTAAAAGTTTTAGCAAAGCTGTTACATAACTTTGCTCAATATAAACAATGATCCCGCCGATCACCTTGTTCTTCTCGAGGTCCTTTGCATTCAAATAATAATTAATATACGAAATAAAGGCTGGCTCGTTATATTTCTCCATCCCATCGGCGCGCATCAGGCCGCCATATTCAATGATCAATTTCTTTTGTAAAACAGGATCTTGCGAAAAATGCACGCCATTGCGCTCGACAAACATCTTCTCAACGCTCTGGCCAAGGATCTGGGCAAACTTTTCCAACTCTTTATTGACAGAACCACCAAAGAACATATCTAGACCATCACAATCATTTTAAAAAAGGTTTAATAGTATTCACTAAAATTTCTGGCTCATACGGCTTGACAACATATCCTGCCAGATTTGGATTAACTTGTTTCGCCTGCCGCTTATTGTCTTCGGATCCTGAGGCTGTGACCATAACGATAGGGATCTTAGCAACCGCAGGAACCTTGACGACGCCTTCCATAAACTCAATACCTGACATCTCCGGCATCTGCCAATCTAAAAGAATAATACAAATATCTTTATAATGATGCCCTAAGATCTCGATCGCCTGCTCACCGCTTCGCGCTTGAAGAAAATCATTTTTAATATCAGAGCCCTTAAGGATCTCGATCAAGAGCTCACGTTCAAGGGTTGAGTCATCAACAACAAGAATTCTTTTACTAATGTTTTCGGCCATAGGTTATGATCTTATTTTTAAACTCATCCATGTTAAATGGTTTTGATAGAAAATCATCAAAACCAATTTCCTTACACTTCTCTTTATCTTCTGCGGCATCCGCTGCGGTCAGAGCCACGATCGGCAAATCACGGCTGATATCTTGACGAATGATCTGCGTTGCCGCAAAGCCATTCATGACCGGCATCTGCAAATCCATGAAGCATATATCATATCGTTTTTTCTTAATCATTTCAATGGCTTCTTGACCATTTGTTGCAAAGTCTCCTGCACACTCGATCGATTCAAAGTAGGCCTTGATCAAGTCAATATTTGTAGCGCTATCATCAACAATAAGAACCTGGATGCCTAAACAACTTGAATCGGCAAGAAAAGCATCCTTCCCTTGCTGCTCTTCTTCGTCAAGGTAACCAAAAGTTTTTTTAAGCAATGAAAAAAATTCATGCTGAATAATAGGCCGCAAAAGATAATCGTCGAAACAGGCCTTGTACGCTTCGTTTGACACGCCGATCTTAATATCTGAGGTGATCGCGATGATTTTTGTATCTTCAAAAGCTTTTTCTTGCTGTAATTTGCTCGCCAGGAGATAGGCCTCGTCCTTATAACCAAGAAGGTCGATACAAATAAGATCAGGCGCTTTGATACCAGAACGCGCATAAATCAATATTTCTATAATTTCTTTTAAGGATTGGTCCAAGAGTTGAACATTCATCTCTTGAGCCTGACAACATTTCAGAAGATCCTGACGACTATCTTTATCGATCAAGACAACGGATTTGTCTTTGGCAAAGGGTAGTTTTCTTAAAAGATTTTTGAAAACTTCAGCCGATAAAACTTCATCAACAGGAAAAGGAACTTCAAAGATAAACTGACTTCCTTCACCCACGCGTGATTCAACCCATATCTTCCCACCCATAAGCTCAATATAGCTCTTCGAAATGGCCAAGCCTAATCCCGTTCCGCCATATTCTCGAGCAATAGATTTATCTCCCTGCATAAACGGTTCAAAAATATAATGAACGCGCGACTCAGGGATACCGATACCGGTATCCTTAATATTAAAACGTAAACGAACAACGCCAGGATTCTGAACGCTCTCGTCGCTTTTGACGTTATCAACAAAAATCCCAACCTCGCCTTTTTCTGTAAATTTCACAGCATTACCAAGAAGATTAATAAGGATTTGACGAAAGCGCGTTGGGTCGCCTTTAATGCCATAGGGAATGCTCGGATCAATAACAAAAAACAGAGAAACACCCTTGCCTTCAAGACGAGCACGAATGATCTGAAAAACGTCTTCCACGACATTTGGAAGGCTAAAACTCAACTGTTCTAACTTTAGCTTCCCCCGCTCAATCTTTGCCAAATCAAGAATATTGTTAATGATGTCTAGCAAAAGCTCTCCGCTCGAACGAATGGACTTTAAAAAAATCCTCTGTTTTTCTTCCAAAGGGCTTTTAATTAAAAGATCAGAAAAACCTAAGATAGCATTGATCAGCGTTCGCATTTCATGCGACATGCTTGCAAGCATATCACTTTTTTCCATCGCCAGCTTCTGAGACTGCTGACTTAATTTAATCGCAAACTCGCGCTCCTTGATCAATTCTTGCTGGCGCTTTAAAATCTTCGCGCGACTGTCTCCATCAAAAACCGGCAAACTCACCGTTGGTTTTTTTCCTAAGCGTTTATCATTAATGACTTTTTTGATGCTTCCTGGGATCGCACGCTCTTTAAGCAATAAAATCTTTTCAATCGTTGTACTAATATCCGCATAAGGACTCACAAGGCGGCCTTGATTAGAAATCTGCTCATTAAGTAAGTCAAGAAGGGTGCGTAAACCATCCACCGCCTCAATGGCCACCTCGACGACATCATCATCGACAGAAATGGTTTCTTTGCGCAAAGAATCAAAAAGCTCTTCTGCCTGCCGTGCTAAAAACTGTATATCAGTTAAATTCAAAAAGGTTGCAAGACCTTTGATTGTATAAAAGATCTTGAACGCCTTGCTCAAAGATTCTTTATCGTTGGGGATCGCCTCCAGGGCAAGGATCGCATTTTTTGCTTCGATAAGAAGATCCAAAACTTCCCCTGTAAACTCAGCGAGCATATCCCCATGCTCTTCAAGATTAAGCACAGGAACGCAAGGAGAAAAGGATTCATTAAAATGTTCGTTATTCATAAGATTTATTTTTTGTTTTCTTCCAACAAATACTGTTTTGCAATTTCATCGCGTTCAGCAAGAACAACATGAAAAAAAGCATTAGCAACTTGCGGATCAAAATGGGTTCCACTGGTCCTCTTGATCTCTGCCAAGGCCTCATCCAAGGTCCAAGCCTTTTTATAAGGACGCCTCGACATAAGCGCATCAAACACATCACAAATAGAAACAATGCGGCCAACCAAAGGAATCTCCTCACCTTTTAATCCATCAGGATACCCTGTGCCGTCCCATTTTTCATGATGCGTCAGCGCAATGGTCTCTGCCATTTTCATAAACTCTGAGTCGCTTCCGGCAAGAAGTTTAGCGCCGATCGAGGTATGTATTTTCATCATGTTCCACTCTTCGGGGGTAAGTTTTGCTGGCTTCAAAAGAATATTATCAGGGATCCCGAGCTTGCCGATGTCATGCAAAGGGCTTGCGTTTAATATTAAATCACATTCGTGGCTCCCAAGCCCAAGGGCCGCCCCTAATTTTGCGCAAAGCTTGCTCATGCGGACAATATGAATACCCGTATCTTCATCTCGATATTCTGCGGCTCGCGCAAGTCGCTGAATAATATCAAGACGCGTCTGACTCAATTCTTTCGTACGGTCTTTGACTTTTTCTTCAAGAATTTTATTTTGATTACGGACTTCTTTGTTTAATAAACGTGTTTCAATGATATTGTGAATACGCACCAAAACCTCGATACCCTCATAAGGTTTTGTTAAAAAATCCGTCGCTCCTGCTTCCAAGGCCTTTAATTCCTGGCTTCTGCTAGGAGAAAGCGCTAAGAGCGGTAAACGTTCTTCCCCTGTCACTTCCTTAAGCTGAGCCATAATAATAAACCCATCAATTTTGGGCATTTCCAAATCAAGCAAGATCAAATCCGGCTGATATTCCTGATAAAGATCTATCGCATCTTGCGGATTCGTTGTACTTTTGATGTTAACATATCCTGATTTGCGCAAAATATCTTCCAAGAGCCCAATATGGAGCTTTTGATCATCAATAATCAAAATTTTTGCTTTGAGGATTAAATCTTGAAGCATAGCGCAACCTTTTGAGATTTCATTAGTTATATTTTAATGGGTTTTAGGCAAGAATCAAACATAAAAATGAAATTAACTAGAGGCACCACTTTTTGAGGTCTTTGAGTGCACAATAATTTGTCAAATCGTTTTGAAGCGGCGTTACGGTAACATAACCTTGACTTAAAGCAACCGTATCAATTTGATGATTTTTTTCTCGTTTAGGCGTGTCCCCAGACATTAAAAAGGATAAGCTTTTCTTACCACCACATATTTTAATAAAACGAGTGAGAATGGGCGCCTTGCCCTGGCGTGTTATCTTGACACCCTTAATCTTGCTTTCTGGAAGATGAGGAATATTAACGCTTAAAAATGTTTCTTTAGGCAGACCGTTCGCTAAAACACATTTAATTATTTTCTTTGCAAATTTTGCACCATAGCAAAAATCAGGCTTAACAAAGGTATCAAGTGAAAACGCGATGGCAGGTATTCCATGCAGCGATGCTTCTCTGGCCGCCGCCACAGTTCCTGAATAAAAAACACTGCATCCGTCATTAGGGCCAAGATTAATTCCTGAAACAACAATATCAGGCTTCACTTTTAAAACTTTTTTAAGAGCAAATTTTACACAATCCGCAGGCGTTCCGCTGATCCCTATGCCCGAAACCCCTGTTTTTGTTTTGATCTTACGCACTGCGATAGGGTTTTCCAGGGTTATCCCGTGCCCAACAGAACTTCGCTGCGAATCCGGAGCCACGACAACCACTGTTCCCATGGTTCTTATTTCTCTAAAAAGCGCCAAAAGTCCATCAGCGTAAATACCGTCATCATTAGTTAGAAGAATGTTCATTGCTCTCGCTCCATTTTCCTATGATTTTTATACTCCGTCTTAAGTCGTTCAACGATCTTGCATGTTCCCGAAGGCATCGGAAAACGCTCAAAGGCTTTGAGCGTTACCCATTTTTGGGTTTGACTACTCTTAGGTAAGGGATCAACCTTACATTTAAAAGCATAAAGATTGACAGAAAATTGCGTATAAAAATGTTTTGTTTTCAAAAAAATCTTTGCCTGTCTGACGCTGACACCAAGCTCTTCTTTGATTTCACGCTTAAGAGCATCAAACAGACTTTCATTGTTTTCTTTTTGGCCTCCAGGGAATTCCCACAAATCTGCTAAAAGTCCACCCGATGGCCTCCTCTGAATAAAAAAATGATCATTTTTCTCAATGATCCCTACACAAACATTTTTTATTTTAAGTTTCTTTTTTTGCGTGCTTGGAATAAGCTCCTGGATTCCTTTTTCATAAGCCTTACAAAAAACACGTACGGGACACTTTGTGCACTGAACATTGCGAGACTGACAGATCAAAGCCCCAAGCTCCATCAAGCCCTGGTTAAACTCACTCATCTTCTCTTGCGGCATGACCTTTTCTAAAAAACAATGAATTTTTTGATCATAAGTAGTATCGGCCTGACCGCGAATCGATAGAATCCTCATCAGGACACGTCGAACATTAGCATCAATAATAGCTTCGCGTTGACCAAAGGCAATGCTCAAGACCGCACCAACCGTGTACGGCCCAAAACCTGAAAATTTCTTAAGCGCTTCTTTATTGCTAGGCATCTTCCCATTGAAATCTTTAACAATCCTTTTTGCTGTTCCATGCAAATGTTTAGCGCGCCGATAATATCCCAACCCCTGCCAATAAGTCAAAACCGTTTTAAGCTGTGCCCTTGCCAAATGATGCACGGATGGAAAACGCTTGATCCATCGTTTGTAATAAGGAATAACGGTATTGACCGTTGTTTGCTGAAGCATGATCTCCGAGACCCAGATCTTGTAAGGGTCACGGGTCTCCCGCCAAGGAAGGCTTCGCTTATTTGTTTCAAACCACGAAATAAGTTTTTGAGCAAAAGAAGATGTATTCATAGTTAAGAGGCGACGGTCAGAATA
>JBAYLJ010000030.1:0-9462 GCA_041664145.1 Candidatus Omnitrophota bacterium
CATAAACGGTTCTCTTTTTTACTTTAAGATAACCCGCGATTTCGTCAATTGTCATTAAAGACTCGAATGGCATTACATTCTCTTTCTTTTATAACAGTCTTATGTCTTGTTAGTCTATTCTGTGCAGTAAACTGACTTCATGTTCTAATCTATTACATAGAGTACTATTTGTCAAGTATTAAATCATTAAATATCATAAATAAACATTAATAATCACTATGTTACCTATTTATTAGATAAATATGCTTAGACTTACATAAACTTACATTCTATTACATAGTCAAATAATTGACATTATAAAGAAGTAAAGATGCTGATTCACTCTATTTTATGTACGATTAATAAATGATAAAAAACTAAAATTTTTTTCTCTTTTTATTTTACAGATCAAAGGATTCTGGTCCTTAGACCTATATATAAGGAAAGAAGAAACTTCTAAAAGAAAATAAAAAAAATATTGCTTTTTTGCTTCCTCGTATGGTAGTATTGAAAAAGTTTCAAGAACAAAATTTATTCGTAATCTGATTAAAACCATGGAGGATTGAATGGATTATTTGCTCACAGAAGAACAAGTCATGCTTAGAGATCTCTGCCGACAGATCACGGATGAGAAGATCATGCCCATCGCAGCCGAGCTCGACAGAACAGAGGAATTCCCATGGGGCGTTGTCAAAGTTATGGCAGATTCAGATATTTTTGGTACCTTTATTGAAGAAAAATATGGCGGGATGGGCGGCGGACTTTTAGAACTTTGCATTGCGACCGAAGAATTTTCCAGAGGTTGTGCTGGTATTGCCTTAGCCTTCTCTGCCACAGCCCTTGGAACAGACCCTATCATCCTTTTTGGAAACGAAGAACAAAAAGAAAAATACCTGCCTAGCATTGCCTCAGGAAAAAAACTTGCCGCCTTTGCCATCACCGAACCAGCTGCCGGATCTGATGCAAGTGCGATGCAAACCACGGCTAAAAAAGATGGAGATCATTACATTTTAAACGGCACAAAGCACTTTATCACCAACGGTGGCGAAGCTGAAATTTATACCGTCGTCGCTATGACAAGTAAAGATAGAGGCGCTCGCGGGGCTAGCGTTTTTATTGTTGACAAAGGAACTCCAGGCTTTACCTTTGGTAAAAAAGAAGACAAGCTTGGTATTCGCGGCTCAGCTACGCGTGAGCTCATCTTTACAGATTGTCGCATTCCAAAAGAAAATATGCTCGGCAAAGAAGGCCAAGGCTTTCTGATTGCCATGAAAACATTTGACATGTCGCGCCCTGGTATTGGCGCCCAAGCGCTCGGGATCGCTCAAGGAGCGTTTGAAGCAGCTGTTAAATATGCCAAAGAAAGAAAACAATTTGGAAAATCCATATCAAGCTTTCAAGGTATTCAGTTTATGCTTGCAGACATGGCCACACAAATTGAAGCCGCACGTGCTTTGATTTACGCGTCCGCCCGTCAAATTGATGCCGGTCGCACTAAAAATATTTCCAAAGATTCCTCGATGGCGAAACTCTTTGCCTCTGATATGGCGATGAAAGTCACCACCGATGCTGTCCAGATCTTTGGCGGCTACGGATACATGAAAGAATACCCAGTCGAGAAATACATGCGCGATGCTAAAATTACGCAAATCTATGAAGGAACAAATCAAATCCAAAGAAATATCATTGCCTTAAACCTTGTCAAGGAAACAACTAAATCCTAATGAATATTATCGTCTGCATCAAGCAAGTTCCGGATACCACACAAGTGAGGATCGATCCTGTCACCAATACGCTCATTCGCGAAGGTGTGCAATCGATCATCAATCCTTTTGATATGTACGCTATCGAAGAAGGTGTTCGCCTTAAGGAAAAATACGGTGGCAAAACAACCGTTATCAGCATGGGACCACCACAGGCCGAAACAGCTCTCAGAGAAGCTATTTCTATGGGATGCGACGAAGCTTGCCTGATCAGTGACCGTGCCTTTGCGGGATCTGATACTCTTGCAAGCGGCTATACCCTGGCCATGGCGATTCGCAAGATCAAAGATTACGATATGATTCTCTGCGGGAAGCAAGCCTCCGATGGAGATACCGCGCAAGTTGGACCAGGTATTGCAACCCAGCTTGATATTCCTCAGGTAACCTATGTTAAAAAGATCGAAGACATCAAAGACAACCATGCCACGGTTGAGCGCATGACGGAAGAAGGTTTTGAAATTGTCAAAACGTCTCTTCCCTGTCTTCTCACCGTTGTGAAAGAAATCAACGAGCCAAGAATTCCATCTCTTAAAGGCCGCATGAAAGCCAAAAAGGCAGAAATCACTTCCTGGAAGGCTATTGATTTAGACCTTGAAGAAGACAAGTTAGGGCTCAAAGGATCACCTACATGGGTTTCAAAAATATTCACCCCTCCTCCTCGTCCAAAAGGACATATCTTAGAAGGAGATCCTGAAGAAACGACGACAAAAATTGTCGACGAATTAAAGAATAGATTAATTTAAGGAAAAGACCAATAATGAGCATTCAGATCATCAAAGATAAATGTACCGGCTGCAGCCTTTGCGTTAAGGTTTGCCCCTTTGGCGCCCTGACAATGGTCAGCAAGAAAGCCGTCATTGACCTTGACAAATGTACCCTTTGCGGCGCTTGTGTTGATTCATGTAAGTTCAATGCCATCGATCTTAAAAGAGACTCCAGCAAGACGCCGAATATTGAAGAATATAAAGGCATCTGGGTCTTTGCCGAACAGAAAAAAGGAGCTGTCCAGTCCGTTGTCTACGAGCTTCTTGGCAAAGCACACGAGCTTAGCGAAAAACTTGGTAGCGAAGTATCTTGTGTTCTGTTAGGCCACAATATCAAAGATAAAGCGCAAGAACTTATTCATCGCGGAGCCAATAACGTCTACGTAGTTGACGCTCCTGAGCTTGAACACTATCTAGATGAACCCTATACAAAAGCTATCGTCAATCTCATTCGAAAATATCGCCCTGAAATCTTCTTGTGCGGGGCAACATTTATCGGACGTTCTATGATCTCCCGAGTTGCCGTCAAACTTCACACAGGTCTCACCGCTGACTGCACAGGACTCGACATTGACGAAAAAGAGAAATATCTCATGCAAACGCGCCCTGCCTTTGGTGGAAACATCATGGCCACGATCCTTAGCAAGAATCATCGTCCTCAAATGGCAACGGTGCGTCACAAAGTTTTCAAAGAGGCTTCCATTGATAAAACGCGTAAAGGAAAGATCATTGAGGAAACAATTCCCAAAACACTTTTAACCTCTCGAACAAAAATTTTAGATATCGTTGAAGAAATTACATCCACAGTGAACATTGCGGAAGCGGATATTATTGTTTCTGGAGGACGCGGGCTCAAAGGCCCTGAAAATTTTGCCATGCTAGAGGAATTGGCAAAAGTTTTAGGAGGGGCGGTGGGTTCTTCGCGCGCAGCGGTGGATGCGGGATGGATGCCGTATTCGCATCAGGTTGGCCAGACAGGAAAAACCGTTTGCCCTAAACTCTATATTGCCTGCGGCATTTCAGGTCAGATTCAGCATCTGGTCGGTATGCAATCCTCCAACATCATCCTTGCCATCAATCAAGATCCTTGCGCCCCAATCTTTACAGTCGCGAATTATGGCATTGTAGGCGATGTCTTTCAGGTTGTTCCTCTTTTGACAAAAAAATTTAAAGCCGCGCTCAATCGCTAACGTGTTAAAATTTTCACTATAAATAAAAGGGGCTGCAAAATATATTTTGCAGCCCCTTTCTTATAAACAGCACTTCTTTTCTATCGGTCGAAAGACGTTTTTTTCGGAACAATAACGATCCCAGAAGTCGTCACAGCAAAACGTTTTCTATCAAGCTCCAGATTATAACCGATCTCTGAATGCTCAGGAATGATAACTTCTTTATCAATGATGGCATTGCGGATCCTAGCCCCTCGCCCAACAACGACACCCGTCAAAAGAATCGAGTCACTCACTTGTGCATTATTCTCCACACGAACACTGGGAGACAAAATGGACTGCTTGATCTGTGCGCCCTTAATAATACACCCACCGGAAATAAAACAATTTAAGATCAATCCTGCCTTGGCATGACTCCCGGAACCTGACGAAAGAATACGAATAGGAGGATACTGTTCATGGTAAGTGCGCACCGGCCAACTCTTACGAAAAAGGTCAAATCTAGGCTGAGGCTTTAAAAGATCCATATTCGCCTGATAGTACGAGTCTCGGGTTCCAATATCACGCCAATACCGCGGCTTCCCATCACGGTCAGCAAAATTATAAGCAAAAACTTTCTTTTTCTTTTGGATCATCTGAGGAATAAGATTCTTCCCAAAATCATGGTCAGAATCTTTTTTATCAGCATCAAGCGTCAATTCGTCAAGCAAAACATCGCGATTAAACAAATAGATCCCCATAGATGCAAAAATATGTTTAGGATCCCCTGGAATGGTTTTAGGATGCTGTGGCTTTTCCTGAAAACCGCAAATGAGTCCCTCTTTATCGACTTCCACGACGCCAAATTGTGATGATAAACTTTTTGGCATCTTAACACAGCAAACAACAACATCCGCATTCTTGACATTGTGATATTCCAGCACACGACCATAATCCATACGATACACGTGATCTCCGGAAAGAATCAAAACTTTCTTTGGGTTATAATCTTTGATCGCGTAGATATTTTGATAAATAGCATCCGCAGTCCCTTTATACCAATCGGAGCTCACGCGCTGTTGTGGCGGGATCGCATCAATAAACTCACCTAATTGGCTAGAAAAAATATCCCATCCGGCCAAGAGATGCTTTTGCAAAGAAAAAGACTTATATTGGGTCAAAACGAAAATTCTTCGAAGCCCAGAGTTGATACAGCTGCTTAATGTAAAATCAATGATGCGGTAAATGCCGCCGAAAGGAACAGCGGGCTTGGCGCGGTCACGGGTTAGCGGATCAAGCCGCTCACCCTTTCCGCCCGCTAAAATAAATGTCAGAATATCACGCATAGAAAACCTTTCTTTTATACTATTATACTATTTATTTCTAATGATGGGATGATTTTATAAACCATTCCCATTATTTCTTTATACTTTTGTTGAGACCTTCCATCGCCCTGCGTAGCGTCTGGGAAGAAGGATCGATCCTTAACCCCCTTGCAAAAGCCTCTTTAGCTTTTTCAGACTCTTTGAGATCTTGAAAACAAATCCCAATCTCATAATAAATCTCTGCTTCCTTAGGGCTCGCTCTTAAAATCATCGCATAAATCGTAAAGGCCTCGTCATATTTCTTCTTTTTAATAAAATCCTGAGCAATTTTTACTGGCTCAACAATATTCTTAGGCTTAAGCAAAAAAGCTTTACGACAAGCCTCCAAGGCTTTGCCATATTGTTCATCTTCTAGGTACGCCTGCGCACAACTAAAAAATATTTCAGAACGCTTTTGTTCACTTCTTAAAACCGTTTCATACTCTTTGATAGCTTTTTTATAATTCCCGAGCTCAAAATACGCCAAGGCCAAAGAATAACGCATATCCACGTCGTTAGGAGAAATCATAGTTGCAATACGAAAATCTTTAAAAGCTTCTTTACCTTCCCCTCTTTTCCGTAAAATCATTCCACGAATGTAATAGGGCTCAGAAGATCCTGGAGAAATCAACAGGGCATCTTGAACTTGCTCAAGAGCCAAATCATCAAACCCCAGCGCTTCAAGATTATATGCCCGCTTAATTTCCCGATAAGGAAAAACCCCTCGAGGACCAAGGCGTTCAAAATCAAAGTCTTTGAAAATGATTTTCTTTTTATCTTTGCGGAATGCCTCGATGATCATCTTATTTTCCTCAACATTTCTTAAAAAAATCACAGCATCATAGTCTAAATAAACTAAAACCCATCCCTTGTCTTGGGACAGCTCCCTAAGGAGCTTATCAGACACACGGTTATATGATGACCCTAAAAAAACTCCTGTTAACTGGTACTCTTCAACCGTCTTTAAAAAAGCATCACGATTACCCTCATCCAAAATCTTCTTATATCTTTTAAAGAATTGAGGGCCATAAAGCTCAGTCCTACCATCAATAAACACACGAACGGCTGGAAAGCATCGACCGACCAAAAAAGCTCCTGAATTAAAATCGTTAAAAAAATTTCCCTGGATGTGATTTTCTTTTAGAAATGTCGTCGCAGCCCAAGGATAGCTGCGCTGGCTAATCCCCTCAAAACTGCTTTTCATTTCATATTTTTCAAAATCAAAAGACACTCTCTTAGATTGAGAATCGGCAAAATGCAGTATCCAAAGAAGCATAAAGACGTTTAAAAAGACAATCGTCATCAGCTTCAACAGCTTTCTTTTAAATTTAACAGGAAGGATATCTTCAAACCGATATTCAGAAAAATTTAGAATAGTCACCAAATAAGCTACGATGCCAAAGAAAATCATATTACGGATAGCCTGGAGAGAAAAAAGAAGAAAAACCAACCATAAAAATAACGCAGAAATATCAACATGCTTTCGATTAACAATAAAACTATAAAAAGAAACAAGGATTAATACTTTGAAGTGAATGTACCGTTGCGTGAAAAGCGTAGCAAAAGTAATAGGTTTTTGAAGCTCTTGAATATGGCTAAAAAAGATAGAAGATTCCCCCGCCATTTGAAAAAGAACCGCAAATGGATACAAGGCACCTTTTACATATTGAGGATTCACAAGGCAAGCCAAAGAGGTAGCGACAAAAGCAAAGCCTAGCCTTTGAAATTCTTGATTGCTCAAACGACCGGTATCATTCCATTTCCAGGGCAAAGGCAGATAACGCTTGATAAGCTCAGAGATCATGCTTAAAAGAATGAGAAAGGGGCCAAAAATAAAGAACCCATGCATATTAACCCATAAAATTTGCACAGCGAAAAGAAGCCAAACGCTTGCCTTTTTTTCAAGATGAACCGACAAGATATAAAGATAAAAGGAGAAAAAGAAGAAACTAAAAAGATCAGGACGCATCGTCAGCCGTGTCTGAAAGACCAACGTTAAAATAAAGAGCAGAAAAACAGTAAAATAATGCCTGCGACGAAGATCGCTTAAAAAAAGGAGCGTCATAAACGTTAGCGCGACAATGATCGCCTGAGCCGTAAAAAGACCTTCGTATCCGCCGCAAGATAAAAACAAATAAAAAATAGCCTGAAACAGCCACTCGTGATTGTTCCAAGGCTGGCCTTTAACCGTGCAAGAAAAAATATCGTGCGTAGGAATAAAACCTTGCTCAACAATAACCTCTCCTGTTTTTAAATGCAGCCACAGATCGAAATCCCCGATCTCAGCGTTACAAAGAAAAACGATCATCCCTAGCAAAATGCCAAGAGCGAGCATTCCGCTGAGATAGCCACATTTTTTCCAAAACAACTCCGCCATAAAAAAATCTCCTTAAATTATTCTAGCACAAAATGACCCTTTTGTTTCTCAATCAACTGCATTTCATCAGCGACGTTGTATTCCTGCGCCAAGTCTTGTGCTTGATAACTCAACGCAGCCGAAAGAAGCCGTTGTGTATAAGGATGCAAAGGATTCGTCAGCAACACATCCCTGGGCCCAAGCTCAACGATCTTCCCTTGATACATGACAGCGATCTTTGGGCATAATCGCTTCACCACTCTTAAATTATGGGAAATAAAAAAATAGGTGATCGAAAACTTTTCCTGCAACGATGACAAAAGATTTAATATCTGTTCTTGCACCAAGACATCTAGCGATGACACAGCCTCATCAAGAATAAGAAGCTTGGGGTTAGGCGCAAGGGCGCGCGCAATGGCGATCCGCTGACGCTCCCCTCCGCTAAACTCATAAGGAAACCGCTCTAAAATATCTTCTGGCAGGCCAACGGCACAAAGAAGTTCTTCCATCTTTTTTTGTTCTTCTGGACGAGTTAAGCCAAGAAACATCGTTGATTCCTTGAGGACACCTCGAATGTTAAACCGAGGATCAAGGCTATTAAAGGGATCTTGAAAAACCATTTGCATCAAAGGGGATAAAAAACGTTTTTTCTGTTTTGGTAAATGATGAATGTCCTGCCCTTCAAAAAGAATATTTCCCGAATCAGGCTGAATAATATTAATGGCCATGCGCGCCAGGGTTGTCTTGCCGCATCCCGACTCACCAACCAATCCTAAGCTCTCGCCTTGGTCAATCGATAGGCTCACGCCGTCAACCGCCTTGGCGACACTCGTGTTGGTGCCAAAAACATTCTTGGACGTAGAAAAATATTTCTTTACCTTTTGGATCTCAAGCAATGTCATATCTGCGTAGCCGCCATTAATTGTTTTGTAAAATCATGCCCTGGTTTATCCAAGACAACCCGTGCGTTTCCTGATTCCACAATCCTTCCTTGCGATAATACAAAAACGCGATTGGCAACAAAGCGCACAACGCCCAAATCATGCGTAATAAGAAGAATGGAAAGATGCATCTGTGTTTGTAATTTTTTAAAAAGCGCTAGAATTTTTGCCTGAATGGTCACATCCAAATTGCTCGTTGGCTCATCGGCGATGACCATGTCCGGCGAAGCGGCAATCGCTTGGGCGATCATGGCGCGTTGACGAAGCCCACCGCTTAATTGATGCGGATAAGCACGCGCAACACGCTTAACATCTTTGATTTCAACTAAATCTAAAAGTTCCAACACTTTATTCCCTGCCTTTTGTTTTGAAAGTCCTAGGTGGGCCTGAACAACTTCTCCGATCTGATCTCCAATCTTAAACACAGGATTAAAAGCACTTAATGAATCTTGAAAAATCATGCCGATTTCTTTCCCTCGCACATGTTGCATGTCGAAAGAACTGACCTCTAAAAGATTCTTCTCTTTAAAAAGAATACTTCCTTCTGTCACCTGCATGGCCGCAGGCAAAAGCCGCAAGATCGACAACCCTAAGCTCGTCTTTCCTCCTCCGGAAGATCCCACCAAGGCAACAATCTCATCTTTGTTTAAATCTAAATCAATATGTTCTAACAGCATTCTTATTGAAGAATCATTTTGAATGCTTATTCCAAGGTTAGATATTTTGAGCAAACTAGACATCTTGTTTTTGCCCTTCTGCCTTGAGCGTTGGATCCAAGGCATCACGCAAGGCATCCCCCACCACATTAAAACAAATCACGGTCACGAAAATAAAAAGTCCTGGTAAAAGGATCCACGGGGCAAATCGAATTTGAACAATTCCCATGGCCTCTGAAAGCAAATTTCCCCAGCTTGCGAAGGGGTCCTGGATGCCTAATCCTAAAAGGCTTAACGCTGACTCTCCCATAATATAGCCAGGAATAGAAAGCATGATCGCAACAATCGAATAGGAAAGCGTATGCGGCAAGATATGTGTAGTGATGATCCGCATATCTGAAATACCCATTGTCTTTGCTGCCAAAACATATTCTCTGTGCTTTAAAGAAATCGTCATGCCTCGAATGACCCGCGCTAGCGATGCCCAACCG
>JBAYLJ010000031.1:0-9407 GCA_041664145.1 Candidatus Omnitrophota bacterium
ATCCATCATCAAGGCTTCTGCATAACCAGAATTCGTCGCCTCGATTTTTGCCAAAATATTATTAAGATAATTAAGCGACTTCAACTGAGGGTTCACGGCCTCGTTGGTATTTCTGACCGTTGGCACGGTAATGATTTCCATGCCGTTACGATAAAGCTCTTCCGGATAAAGCGTAATTTTATCCGCAATCACGATCACCGTTCCCTGTCCTTTACATTTACGAGGATCCAAGCCCAAATCGCCTTCGCCGCGACTGACAATCACGCGGATATACCCATCCGACAACTGATTGGCCTTGAGGGTTCTCACGATCGCATCGATCATCTGTTGTTTCGTCAGAGGGATTTTTAGCATCAAGGTGTGGGCTGATTCATAAAGCCTATCAATATGCTCTTTAAGCTTAAAGACGTTGTTCTTGTAAGCACGGATTCCTTCGAACACGCCGTCTCCATAAAGAAGTCCGTGGTCAAACACTGACACCTTGGCATCTTTTTTTTCCACGAGTTTTCCGTTTAAATAAATCTTCATAATAAGTCCCCTTTGTTAAGGTAAGTTAATAAGTTTCCCATCTTGCATATGAACAGACCGCTTGGCTTGTCTCGCCAGATGATCGTCGTGCGTCACCATGACCACAGCTTGGCCATGATCTTGGTTGAGTTGCAATAAAAGCGCCATAATATTTTCACCTGACTTTGAATCCAAATTTCCTGTTGGTTCATCACAAAAAATAATCTTCGGATCATTAATGAGCGCCCGCGCAATCGCCAAACGTTGCTGCTCTCCGCCAGAGAGCTGGCTTGGTTTATGCAGGGCACGTTTGTCCATCCCTACTTTCTGGAGCAGCGCAAATCCTTTACGTTCCAAATCTTTCTTCGCCGAGCATCCCTGTTTAATAAGCGATGGCAAGATCACATTTTCAAGCGCGTTAAATTCTGGCAATAAATGATAAAACTGGAACACAAACCCAATCTTTGTATTGCGCACCACAGAACGGCGATTGTCCGTCATCTGGTAAATGTCTTCATCATCTAAAAGAACCTGGCCTTGTGTTGGCGTATCCAGCCCGCCTAAAATATGTAACAGCGTTGACTTACCTGCGCCTGATGGGCCCACCAAGCTCACAAATTCACCCGGGTTGATAGAAAGATCAACACCTTTGAGCACCTCCAAAGGCGTTTCTGTTTCCTTGTAAACTTTAGAAATATTTTTGGCTATCAACATTATTCGTAACGCAGCGCCTCAACAGGCTCAAGGCTGCCAGCTTTCTTTGCCGGATAAATGGTTGCTAAATAACTGATCAGCATCGCAGCTCCCGCGATCATCAATAGATCGTTTAGCTCTAAGAGCACCGGAAGTTTATCAATATAATAAATATCTTGCGGGAGCTTAATAAACTGATATTTCTTTAAAATCAGACTAATCCCAATACCTCCCACGCATCCCCAAAAAGTCCCCATGAAGCCTATGGATAAACCTTTAAGTGTAAAAATCCGTTCAATAGACTTACGAGGAACGCCGATCGCTTTTAAAATACCGATATCTTTAACTTTTGTGGTCACCGTAACAATGAGCGTGCTAATGATGTTAAAAGATGCAACAAGCACAATCAGCGTCAAGATAACAAACATGGCAAATTTTTCTAATTTCAATGCCGCAAAGAAATTCTTGTTGGAGTCGATCCACGTCTTGATAAGAAAACTATATCCAAGAGCTCTAAAGAGCATCTTTTTTATTTTCGGCGCATCGTAAATATTGTTGATCTTGATGGCGATCCCGCTCACTGTCCCGGAAGGAAGCTGAAAGATCTCCTGCGCCTTGGCAAGATCAACAAGCAGTAAATTCATATCATAGTCGTACATTCCTGAGGTAAAAATCCCTACAATCTTAAGCTCTCTTCTCCATCCTCCACCTGAAAGCCCTGAGGCTGGTGATATCAAGGTTACTTTGTCGCCTAAACGTTTACCCAAAAAGATCGAAAGCTCGCTTCCAATAATAATGCTATTTGCATCGAGATCTTCAAGGCGTCCTTCTTTTAGATATTCTTTTGCCTTGGTCACGCCAGGCTCTGTCTTGGGATCAATGCCGCGCCCCATGACCCCCATAGACTGACCATCATACTCAACAAATAAGGGCCCCTGAACATAAGGCGTTGTGGCCTGGACACCTTTAACACCCATGATGGCTTTTTGAACTGTTTTAAAATCGCTCAGCCCGGTTTCTTTTTCAACAACAATATGGGCATTGGTACCAACGATCTTATCGCGCAGATCATTATCAAATCCTGTCATGACCGCAATCACAACAATGAGCGCCGCCACACCAATCGCAACGCCGGCTACGGCGACAAAATTGATCACAGCCAAAAAAGGTTCTTTTTTAGCGGTCAAATAGCGAAGACTGATCCATCCTTCATACGTCATTAATTATTTCTTCT
The DNA here is from genome assembly GCA_041664145.1 of Candidatus Omnitrophota bacterium. Lineage (GTDB taxonomy): Bacteria > Omnitrophota > Gorgyraeia > Zapsychrales > Aceulaceae > CALGLP01. Next base: position 2,435 of record JBAYLJ010000031.1, read on the forward strand.
TTCTTGCTATGCGGTTTCAGGAGCGGAAATAAAATAACATCACGAATCGATGGGGCATCTGTCAAGATCATGACAAGACGGTCAATCCCGATCCCTAGACCCCCTGCAGGCGGCATGCCATACTCCAAGGCAGCAACAAAATCTTCATCGATACTACGCAATCCTGTTTCAGTATCATCTTTAAGGTCTTCCTGAAGACGTACGCGCTGCTCAACAGGGTCATTAAGCTCAGAATATGCATTGCCCACCTCCATGCCAGCGATAAAACACTCGAAACGCTGAGCCAAGAGCGGATTATCATCTTTGACTTTGGCAAGCGGAGATAAGAACGTAAAATAATCAATTAAGAAAATCGGATTATGCGTGGCCTCTTCATCAAGAAAGTCTTCCACAAGCTTCATAACGCCTGAGCGCGTCAGGGTGTCATCCGTCGCTACTTTCTTTTTAACTTGCACCTTGGCGAGCATCGCCTTCACATCATCGCCAGGATCAATATCAAATTTCTCTTTAACGATCTTGGCAAATGAGCGTCGCTCCCAGGGAGGTGTAAAATCAAGTTCCTTGCCTTGGTAAACAATCTTGTACCCGCCGGTCATCTCTTGAACAAGGGAGCTCACCAAATTTTCTGTCATGGTCATCATGTCTTCATAATCCGCATAAGATTCATAAACTTCAAGCATGGTAAACTCAGGATTATGCCGCGTGGAAATGCCTTCATTGCGGAAATTACGATTGAGCTCATAAACTTTTTCTAAGCCGCCGACGAGAAGCCTCTTTAAATAAAGCTCAGGGGCAATACGCAAAAAAACATCCATTTCGTATGTATTATGAAGGCTCTTAAAGGGCCGGCCTCGAGCGCCGCCAGCCATAGGTTGGAGCATAGGCGTTTCTACCTCAAGAAATCCTTTTTTATCCAAAAAAGAACGAACAAAACTAATGATCTTGCTTCGTTTAATGAACAAATCTTTGACTTCCTTATTGGCTAATAAATCGATATAGCGCTGACGATAACGGATTTCAACATCCTTTAATCCATGCCATTTTTCCGGAAGGCACATCAGAGACTTAGATAAAAGCTTGAATTCCAAGACGCGCACACTATCTTGTCCTGTTTTCGTCTTAAAGAGCTTACCCTTAACTCCAGCGATATCTCCAATATCAACCTGGTGCTGAATGATCGTAAAAAGTTCTTCGCCAATGTTATCCATCTTAACAAATAGCTGGATCTTTCCGCTCTGATCCATAAGATCTATAAAAACAACTTTACCATGAGTCCGATTGGCCATAATACGACCAGCCAAAACAACTTCTTTTTCTTCTTCAAATTTCGCTAAGACATCGGCAATGTTTGACGTACGCAAAAACTTTTGCCCATAAGGCTTCAAGCCTTTAGAAGCTAAAAGCTTTGCTTTTTCAATTCGAATCTGCTTAATTTCTTGGATTTCCACGCTTTTTCTCCTATTTATATTAATATAAAGTAACTTATTATATAGAAAAAGACTATGGGTGTCAATCAGAAGGGGCAATGAAAGGGAAGGCAGATGAAGAACAAAGGACTAAAGATATTTGCGGATACTTGTAATGACCTTACCAACCAAGCTCACGTCTTCGTTCACGGGAATGGGTTGATAAAGGCTATTGGCTGGCTGCAGAAAGAAATTGTTGCCTTCTTTCACAAGGCGTTTGACCGTGGCCTCTTCGCCAATCAACGCAACCACGATATCTCCAATTTCAGCGGCTTGCTGACGACGAACAAGAACCAAATCATCTGGCATAATCCCAGCGTCAATCATGCTGTCGCCTTTTACGCGCAGGGCAAAAATATCGGCATCGGAAAAGAATAAATCATCAAGCTCAACATATCCTTCAATATCTTCCACGGCTAAGATCGGGCTCCCTGCGGCAACCGCGCCTAAGACAGGAATACGGAAGGCCTCCTTGACAAGCTCAATAGCTCTCGCCTTTCCTTCACTGACCTTAATATATCCTTTGTCTACCAAAGCCTTTAAATAATCACGAACGGTACCCGTAGAAGAAAAACCAAACTCTTCAGCGATCTCGCGGATCGTCGGGGGCATATGTTCATTCTTGATCTTATTAAAAATAAACTGCAAAACATTTTTCTGTTTTTCTGTAAGATTCTTTACCATAAATATAATTTACCACACACCTGTGTGGCTTGTCAATATAAATAAGCGCACAATTTACAGACAGACGAAGCGATAAATATAAATTGCTTGCACGAATTTACTCCGAGCGATAGCGAGGAGCCAAACAAAAACGGCCCTGCATTCTTTGCAGGGCCGAATAAGATTTCACTAAATTATTCTTACATGCTCAGAGAAGAAAGATGCTTAATACGTTTAAGCATATTCGGATGAGTGCTTAAAAGCTCCATCATTTTGTCTGAAGCTTTAAGCTTAATATGCCCTCTTTGAAGCAAATTGAGTTCGCTTCGCTCAATGGTTCCACTCTTATCCAAATCTAATTGACCGAGTTCTTTAATATCACTAAGCGCAGAAGAAGGATCATTAACAAAGAAAGCCTTCATGCCTTCGGCTTCTTTTAAGGCATCTTTAGGCATGCGGGCTGAGCCATATACAAGCTTGTAAAGAGCGCTGGCCATAACTTCCGGACGATTGCCAAGCTCAACTGATCCTTTATCCGCAAAATACTCTCTGATCCTTGATGCATAAAGCACGAGAAGATTTGTAATAAAATAAAAAATAAATGCGGCCAAACCAATCAACATGGTATTGGCTCCGCTCTCACGCGAATTTCTTCGATTGCCAAAGAAAAGAAAATTAAAAGCAACACGATAAAGAATCATCGGAATAATTGACAAAAGCGTAATCGTTAAGACATCGCGATTTTTTAAATGCGAAATCTCATGGCCAAGAACAGCCTTAAGTTCATTATCTTCTAAAAGATTCATGATCCCCTGCGTGACGCACACTCGGCCATCGGATATTCCGCGACCAAAGGCAAAGGCATTAGGAATCGCTATATGCGAGACACCGATTTTCGGAGTTGGGATTCCTGCCCGACGAGCCTGATCTTCAACCATCTGGTAAAGTTTAGGGTTTTGCTCACGGGTTACATATTTAACTCCCATGGACCACTCAACCATCTTAGGGCCAATCAGATACTGCAAAAACATTATGGCAAAAGAAATGCCAAGATAAAAATAAAAATTACCGAGCCCCATAGAATTGCCAACAACCACAATCAGGGCATAAATGATACCGAAAAGAATCGTGAGCATCAAATACATACGCATTTGCAAAGAAAACATATTTTTCTCCTATCTAAAATTCATTATTTAAAATTAACAAAATTGAACAAACCCTATTATATCGAAAAAAAATGAATAAAAAAGACTTTCTCAGCACAAAAATTATCTTTTGACAAGAGGCAGGACTACCTTATAAATACGCTGAGCCATGATCGCATATCCATCATCATTAGGATGAAGCTGATCACTTTTCAATCTTGGCGTACCCAGAATACCTTTAAGAATATTCTTGATCAAAAGTGTTTGGCGTTTGCGCGCGATACGTTCAAAACCTTTAAGATATTCATCTACAAAAAACCCCGCCCTTAGGTGGACAAGGACAACCATAGCCTTGGCCTCTTGAATGCGCCGCACGATCTCATCAAGATTTTGGATAGTTTCTGCCACAGGAATTTTCTGCAAAAAATCATTTCCACAAAATTCAACAATGACGAGTCTCGGATTCTTTTGAAGAACATCGCGATCTAACCTTTCCAGGGCATCGCGGGTCGTATTGCCGCCCACGCCGGCATTGATCGTCGGCATTTGAAGCATTTGCGCTAAAAGACTTGGATAATCGTGCTCTTGAGAAGCACCAACCCCTTGGGTCAAGCTATCGCCGAAACAAACGATCGTCTCTCCCGTGGAGTGAACATTGGCAATCCTAGGCTGGCAGGCAGCGGACAAAAAGATAAGAAATAAGAAAAATAAGATCTTGGCTTTAAAAGGCATAAGAAAACTACTTGCTCTTGACATCATGATAGGCGTAAGTGGCTCTGTCCATCCAGCGAATTTTTGTCGGCCGCATACGAAGCACGATATAAGCTTTATCTTTGGGAGTGTCGTAAAATTTGTGCAGCGAAAGCACTAGATTAAATAGCTTTGTTTTATCTTCGAGCGACGTGCTCACCTTGCATGGGCCAGCAATGCGCACATGTTCTCCATCAGGCCTGATAAAACAATATTCGGCAAAAGGAACCTTGGACAATTGGGAAATTTTTTCCTGACCCTTTTCTGCCCCGCACCAGAGCTCTTTATCTACCCATGCCCAGGCAGCCAAGGGACGGACGCCAACTTTCTTGCCGTCGCTTGTGGCAAAGAGGCCAAAGCGAACTTCCTTCATAAATTTTCTCAACTCAGTAAAATTCATATCACTCCTAAAGGCTTTTGATTTCTTCTTTTTTAATGACTTTAAAATTATTTTTTTGCAAAAGCTTAATAGCCTCATCCGCATTGTCAAAACGAAAAACCATCAAAGCCTTATCGGAAAACTTTTCCACAAACCCATACATATATTCCACGTTAATCTTGTGATCTTCTAAAAGCCGCAAGACGCTCGCAAGCCCGCCGGGTTGGTCGCCAACCTCCATGACCACAATATCCGTCAATGTCGCCACCATCTTATGTTTCTTAAAAATATCAATGGCTTCTTGAGGCTTGTCAACAACAATGCGTAAGACACCAAAATCTTTGGCGTCTGCGATCGTCAAGGCACGAATATTAACATTGTTCTTCCCTAAAAGTTCTGCCACCTCACAAAGTCGTCCACTCTTGTTCTCTAAAAAAATAGAGATCTGCGTTATCTTCATCTCTTACCTCCCCTATAATTGACGTTTGTCGATTACGCGCTTGGCCTTGCCTTCGCTTCGCGCAATAGTTTGAGGTTCGACTAAGCGAACCTTGGCGGAAATTCCTAGATTAGATTCAATGCGTTTCTCAATACGCTCCTGAATACTGCTTAATTTCTTGATCTCATCTGAAAAGAATTCTTCTTTGATTTCAACCATGACCTCCACTTGATCAAGGCCTCTGGCTTCGCGGTCAACAATGATCTGATAATGGGGATGTGTTTCCTCGATGTTCAACAAAATATGTTCAATCTGCGACGGGAATACGTTGATCCCGCGTACAATGATCATATCATCGGTGCGGCCTTTGATCTTACTGATGCGCGGCGATGTCCTGCCGCAAGGACATTTTTGCTTTGTCATCGTTACGATATCGCGCGTCACATAGCGGACAAGAGGCATGCCCTCCTTGGTCAGCGTCGTTAACACAAGAACGCCGCTTTCACCATCAGCGACAGGCTTGTTTGTCTCTGGATCTAAAACTTCAGGATAAAACACATCAGAAAAAAGATGAAGTCCTTTTTTGTGATGGCATTCTTGGGCCACCCCAGGGCCAATAATTTCACAAAGGCCATAAATATCTGTGGCCTCCATGCCCCATGTTTTTTCGATCTGAGTCCGCATCGCCTCGCTCCATGGCTCTGCGCCAAAAATACCAATTTTCCATGAGCTCTCCAAAGGATCCATCTTTTCTTCCAAAGCGCCTTCCACCATATAAAGCGCATACGATGGCGTACAGGCAAGGATCTGCGGCTTAAAATCTCTCATCAATTTAAGCTGTCGTTTGGTTTGACCCGACGAGCAAGGAATAATGGTCAACCCCATTTTTAAAGCCCCGTAATGAAGCCCCAGGCCTCCTGTAAAAAGCCCATAACCATAGGCTATCTGGATCATATTTCCAGGAACAGCCCCGGCACAGCAAAGGGCACGCGCGACAACCTCTGCCCAGAGATCAAGATCAGCTCTCGTATATCCGATAGCAACAGGATTTCCCGTTGTTCCGCTTGTGACATGTGTCTCCAGGATACGATCGAGAGATGTCGCCTTAAGGCCAAAAGGATACTGCTCTCGTAACTCATCCTTGGTTGTTAACGGCAGCTTTTGAATATCATCGATCGTACGAATATTTTTCAGATGAACACCGGCTTGCTGAAATTTAGTGCGATAAAATTGAGAATGCTCATTAACATAGCCAACAAGTTTTTGAAACCGTTCGCTTTGAAGGTTCTTTAGGTCTTCAAGATTCATACATTCAACTTTTTCATTCCAGATCACAGACGTTTTGCCCATTTTCTACCTTCCTTGAAAAAGGTTAAATTTTCTTTTTGTCTTTTTTCTCCAAATACATTCTTAAAAGCCTTGTGCCAACTCTTCTCTGAAATCATTAAATATCCCGAGAGGACACCTAACAAAAAACTATTCACAAAAATCTTATGTTCAGCCAAAACCTCATACGCCTTATGTGTATAGGCAATAAGGTCGATGCCGCCCTCTCTCAAAAACCCTTTCGGGTTTTTGTATTCCTCAGGATGCAAACAAATAATAAAATCTACTTGGCCCCTAGGAATCAATGGAGAAATAACTTCTTGGCCAAAACGCAGGCCCGATTCGACGGATCCGCCGCGCTGAGACATCCCGTGAACTTCGGTCTTCTTCACGCGATACCCCTCTAAAAGAGCGGCCATGCAGCAAGCCTCAGATGCCTTCAAAACACCTTGGCCTCCAATGCCATAAAAAATAATATTAGTGTTATTCTTTGAGCTTGCTTGCATAAGGCTAACCTTTTGCCTTCTTCTTTTTATCGGTTAAAAGCTTGCACGGTCTTCGGGCAATGATCACGGAAAGTTTTTTCTGGCTCATTCTTTTCTTTAACAATTTTCTAAAATCATTCATCCTCGCCGGGTCAACCACGTCAACATAATCCGCGCCGCTTGCTTGTGCAATCTTTTCAAGGCTCAATTTCTTTGTCTTCTCGCCCTTAAGCGTTAAACCAACGCCTGGATGAGGCTGCCCGCCTGTCATCGCCGTGATGCTATTATCTAAAATAATGATAACGCCTGTTACTTTGTTA
>JBAYLJ010000032.1:0-9355 GCA_041664145.1 Candidatus Omnitrophota bacterium
AGCCGTAAAGAGCTTGCTAAAATTAAGAAGGCTCTTGATTTTCATCGCCAATGCCTTGTTTATTTAAAGCAAATAATCCAGCCTGGGAGAAGCGAAAGCCAGGTTTTTGAAAAGCTTGAGCGCTATGTTCGGGCGCATCATCATCAATTTTCTTTTCCAACCATTATTGCTTCAGGACCTAATTCTTGTTTTCCTCATGCGCGCATCACACAGAGGAAACTCCGACGGGGAGAGCCCGTGCTTGTGGATATGGGAATAGATGTCGAAGGCTACAAGTCTGACTTGACACGTATGTTCTTTTTGGGTAAAATACCGCATCGTGTAAGGGAAGTTTATGATGCTGTTGCGCAAGCGCAGCGCTTTGCGATAGAGAAAATTAAGCCAGGTGTTTTGGCCAAAGATATTGATGCTCAGGCGCGAAACTTCCTTAAACAACAGAAGTTAGATAGTTTTTTTAATCATTCCTTAGGACACGGCGTAGGCTTAGAGATTCACGAGGCTCCAGGGATATCTCCTAAAAGCTCTGCAGTGGTCAAGGAGGGAATGGTTTTTACGGTCGAACCTGGAGTTTATATTCCTGGTCAATTTGGTATACGTATTGAAGATATGGTTTTGGTGACTCCCAAGGGTCATAAAGTCCTCAGTCAGTTTTAGTATATTTATTAATAGTCTATAGAGGAAAGAATGGCAATCACGATCAATGATATTACAGGTGGGCTAGGCCTTCGCATTGACGGAAACGTTTATATTGTGACCGAGTATAGTCATGTCAAGCCTGGCAAGGGTAGCGCCTTTGTTCGCGTGAGGCTTAAGAATCTTAAAACCGGTCTGGGCCTTGAGCGTACGTTTAAGACGTCAGAAAAACTTGAAGAAGTCTATGTCGAAGAGAAAGATTTTCAATATCTTTATAAAACAGGGACTGATCTGCATTTTATGGATCAAGTAACTTATGAAGAGGCCTCTGTCCCAGAAAGCCTTTTAGGTAATGACATTAAATATCTTCAGGATAATTTGGTTGTGAAGGGTTTTTTGCTTGAAGGAAAGCTTCAAAAGATCGAGTTACCGAATTTTGTTGAAGCCCAGGTGGTTGAGGCAGATCCAGGGCTTAAAGGGGATTCGGCCCGTTCAGGAACAAAGATCGCACGTATTGATTCAGGCGCGGATGTTCAGGTTCCCTTGTTTATTGAGTCCGGGGAAAGGATCAGAGTTGATACACGAACAGGTGTTTATGTTGAAAGGGTAAGAAAATGAACCTTAAAGAGATCAAAGAAGTTATTACCTTGATGAATGAGAACGAACTAAGCGAAATTGAAATTGAGCGCGAAGGGTCTAAGATTAAGATTAAAAAAGGTTATCAAGGCGCTCCCGTTGTTGTGTCATCACCTTCTGTGGAGTATCGTCCTGCAGCATCAGGCACGAGCGCTACCCCGGAAATTCTTAAACCTGAAGCTTCTTCCGCCAAGGGGTCCAAAGAAATCAAGGCTCCCATGGTAGGAACTTTTTATCGATCGCCTTCACCCGACGCACCACCTTTTGTTGACATTGGACAGGTCATTGAGATCGGACAAGTTGTTTGTATCTTGGAAGCGATGAAACTTATGAATGAAATTAAGTCTGATGTCCGAGGTAAAATTGTTGAGATTAAAGTTGGTAACGCTGAGCCTGTTGAATTTGGAACCGTTTTATTTGTGATTGATCCGGTTTAATCTATGTTCTCAAAAATTCTTATTGCTAATCGAGGAGAGATCGCTCTCCGTATCATTCGTGCTTGTAAAGAATTAGGCGTTCGCACAGTTGCTGTTTACTCTGAGGCTGACCGCAATTCTTTGCATGTTCAATTTGCTGATGAATCTGTTTGCATCGGCCGCGCCTCTAGTAAAGAGAGTTACCTTAACATCCCTGCCATTATTTCCGCTGCTGAAATTACAAATGTCGAAGCCATTCATCCGGGCTATGGGTTCTTGGCCGAAAATGCTCATTTTGCTGAAATTTGTGAATCTTGTCATATTGCTTTTATTGGGCCTACCCCTGAAGCCATGCGTTTGATGGGCGATAAGGTCACAGCCAGGGCTGTGATGACAAAAGCTGGCTTGCCTGTTACGCCAGGCGGCAATTCGATTATCAAGAATAAAGAAGAAGCGTTAAAGTTGGCCAAGAAAATTAAATATCCTGTGATTATTAAAGCAACGGCTGGCGGCGGCGGTAAGGGTATGCGTGTTTGTCACAACGATGTTTCTCTTGCAAGCTCATTGACCATGGCGCAGACCGAAGCAGAAGCAAGTTTTGGAAATCCAGATGTTTATATGGAAAAATATATTACGAATCCGCGCCATATCGAAATTCAGATTTTAGCGGATCATCACGGTAACGTGATCCACCTAGGGGAGCGTGATTGCAGCATTCAAAGGCGTCATCAGAAGCTCTTAGAAGAAGCCCCATCGCCAGGACTAAACGCCAATACCCGAAAGAAGATGGGAGAAATGGCTGTGCGGGGGGCAAAGGCTGTCAATTACCGCGGGGCAGGAACGATTGAATTTCTTTTAGATGACGACGGTTCTTTTTATTTCATGGAAATGAATACGCGTGTTCAAGTTGAACATCCTGTGACGGAGATGGTGACAGGTGTTGACATTGTCAAGGAACAGATCCGCGCTGCTGCAGGCGAGAGACTGAAGATCAAGCAAGAAGATGTCAAGATCAGCGGGGCGGCTATTGAATGTCGCGTTAATGCTGAGGATCCTACGAATAACTTTATGCCATGTCCTGGAAAGATCGAAGAGCTTAATCTGCCCGGAGGCCCTGGCGTCAGAGTAGATACCCACATTTATCAAAATTATGTTATTAGCCCTTTTTATGATTCCATGGTTGCCAAGGTGATTGTTCATGGGAGAAATCGAGATGAAGCGATTAAGATCATGGCGCGCGCCTTAGAAGAATTTTATATCTCTCCGATCAAAACAACCATTCATTTTCAGCAGCAGATCTTGCAGGATCCTTTATTTTTAAAGGGTGCGGTGAATACACATTTTCTTGAGCATATGGCTAAAAGTGAGCACGAGCTCGCTAAATAACTACTCTTTCTAAAAGGAGACATTCTGATGCGTGAAGAACAGCGAATCGATTACGGCTCCATCCACATTCATAAAAAAGCGTTAGCAGACATTGTCGCGGCTGTTATTGAAGAGACGGACGGGATGTCTCTTGCCCTGGATAATGTTGCGCAGCGTTTTTTAAAGATCTTCTTTCCTGCCAAGCATTTTGCTATCAGTATTCTTATTGATCGAGATAATGACGTAAGCGTTGAGGCACGTATTTGTGTCCGTCTTGGCCTTAATATCCCAGAGGTTTCACGGTTGCTGCAAGAGGCTATCCGGGAAACGGTTGAAAAAACAACGGATATTCAGCTTAAAGATGTTCATATTAATATTCAAGGAATTAAAGGAGGCTCCGAATGAGAATTATTACTCATATTGCGATGTTCTTTTATTTAGCGATCATTACGGTTGTGGCTGGGGTTGCGGTGTCCTTTGCCGCTCATTGGATCCGTTTCGAGGAGATCAGTTATTTCCTTACTTTAGCTTATGGAAATCAACACATCTGCCTTTTTATTATTGTGGCTAGTGTTGGGTCTGTTTTGCTAAGCTTTTTCTTTTCAAGAGTTATTATTGGTGTTCAGAAAAAAGAGAGGACGATCGCCTTTGAGAATCCTGCAGGGAGAGTAAGCATTTCATTAAGCGCTCTTGAAGATATGATCAAGCGCAATGTTTTAAGAGTGTCAGACGTTAAGGAAATAAAATCTGTTATTCGTGCTACAAAAAAGGGTATTGATGTCACTTGCCGCCTTGTGCTGAAAGCTGAAGGGAATATCCCAGAGACAACGCTGCGCATTCAAGAACTTATCAAAGGCCGCGTTCAGGAGATCTTAGGGCTTGAGGAGAATATTACCGTTAAGCTTCATATTGCAAAGATCTTTTCTCAAACGGATAAAGAGAGGGCGGATAAGGGCGAGGAGCCCCGTGATTTTTCAGAATTATCTGTTCCTTTTAAAGGGTATCGAAAATAAAATATTTGAGGTGCATTGATGCGTAAGATCGGTATTTTAACCGGGGGAGCTGATTGTCCAGGGTTAAACTCTGTTATTCGCGCGATTGTTCGCAAGAGTATCCAAGAAGGCTTCGTGGTAACGGGTATCAAAAATGGATGGCTTGGCCTCATTGATAATGATATGAAGGTAATGGACCTTAAGATGATTTCCGGCATCTTAGATCGCGGCGGTACCATCCTTGGAACGAGCCGTATCAATCCTCTTAAGGATATTGAGCAGGTTAAAAAGATAGCTGAACATTATAAGCGCAGCGGGATCGATGCCCTTATTGTCGTTGGCGGGGAAGAGACGTTAAGGGTCTCCTTAGAATTATTTCAAAAGAAGATCATTAAGGTCGTCGGGGTTCCTAAATCTATCGATAATTCGCTCTCAGGGACTGATTATGCCTTTGGTTTTGATACAGCAGTTAATATTGCCACGGAATGTATTGATCGACTTCATACAACAGCTGAAAGCCATCATCGGGTTATGGTTATTGAAGTTATGGGACGACATACCGGTTGGGTTGCCTTAGAATCTGGCATTGCAGGAGGCGCGGATATTATTTTGGTTCCAGAAATTCCTGTTGATGTTAGCGAAGTTTGCGAAGCGATCCATAATCGCCATAAAAGAGGTAAGAGCTATAGTATTATTGTTTTGGCTGAAGGAGTGCATTGTAAGGATCATCCTGAGTTTCGCGAGAATATTGATCAAGGCCACATCTTTGGCGGAATCGGCGAGCTTATTGCGCAAGCGATTGAACAAAAAACAGGTTATGAAACCCGTGTTAGCGTTTTAGGCTATATTCAGCGAGGAGGAACGCCTTCTGCTTATGATCGTTTGATCGGTACGCGTTTTGGTGTAGGAGCTGTTGAGCTTGTGAAGGAAGAAAAGTTTGGCCACATGGTGAGCCTTCGTAACAATATGATCGAATCGGTGCCGATTGCTTCAGCGATCGAGAAACGCAAGACCATTGACATGGATATGTATGACATGGCACGTGTTTTTTTTGCTGAATAGGAAAAGGAATTTTTATGAAACAAGCTATCAAGAATATTTTTGCTGAATCCATTGTTGTTAAACAAAAGACCCTTCAAGGCAATTGCGACCAAATCGTCCAGGCGGTTAAATTGATCCTGAAGTGCCTTCAGGCGGGCGGGAAGATTATTCTTTTTGGAAATGGTGGCTCAGCTGCGGATAGTCAGCACATTGCTGCTGAATTCATTGGGCGATTTCAAAAGGAAAGAAGATCTATCCCTGCCATCGCGCTCACAACGGATACCTCTATCCTTACGGCTTTAAGCAATGATTATTCTTTCGATATTATTTTTTCTAGGCAAATAGAAGGCCTTGGATCTAAAAAGGATGTTGCGGTTGGTTTTTCTACAAGTGGAAATTCAAAGAATGTCATTGAAGGATTAAAGGCAGCCAAAAAAATAGGGATGAAGACGATTTCATTGACCGGGAATAGCGGAGGGAAGGTAGCGTCTTTGACAGATGTGAGCTTGATCGTTCCTTCGACCCATACCGCGCGCATTCAAGAGTCTCATAGTTGCATGGCGCATGCTATTTGTGAATTAGTTGAAAATCACTTTGGTAAGAAATGAATACAAAAAATAAAATTCTCAGCTTAGATTTATTAAAAAAGAAAGTTGCTGCTTTACGAAAGAGCGGGAAGAAGATCGTTTTTACCAATGGCTGTTTTGATCTTTTACATTTTGGCCATGTTAGTTATCTTGAAGAAATAAAGTCAAAAGACGCGATTCTGATTGTTGGCTTGAACAGTGATTCGTCTATCCGGAGTATTAAGGCTAAGGGCCGGCCTATCCAGCCTCAAAAGGCAAGGGCACGTGTTTTAGCGGCGCTAGCGTGTGTTGATTATGTTACGATCTTTTCACAAAAAACACCCTATCGCGTGATCAAAGCTTTGCAGCCGGATGTTCTTGTCAAAGGTGCTGATTGGAAGGGAAAAATGGTCGTGGGTGAAGATATTGTGAAAGCTCGGGGAGGACGCGTGAAGCTCGTTTCTTACGTTGATCATTTTTCAACAACGCACATTATAAAAAAGATTCTGACCCAATGCGCAATCTAGCAGGCCATAAAGTTCTTCGTGTTGTTGACGCAAATTTTAATCGGGCCAAAGAAGGCCTAAGGGTTTGTGAAGATGTTGTCCGGTTTGTTTTAGATCAAAAAGAGTATACGCAAAGATATAAAAAGATCCGGCATCAATTGTCAGATATTTGTTCTTTGACCTTCAAGGGTTCTTTGATGGACGCGCGGGCGATCGAAGGGGATGTTGGTAAAAAGACGAGCGTTACGGAATTGAAGCGAAAAAATATTAAGGATATTTTTTACGCTAATTCTCAGCGCGTCAAAGAATCTGTACGTGTCTTGGAAGAATTTTTAAAGCTTGTGAGCCCTCAAAAGGCGCTTGCCTGTAAGAGGATGCGTTACAAGATTTACGCGCTTGAGCGAAAAGTTTTTGAAAAAATGGGATGATAGCTGCGAGGGTAATTCAGTGGTAGAATGTCAGCTTCCCAAGCTGAACGTCGCGGGTTCAATTCCCGTCCCTCGCTTTGGATGTTTAACTATGTCTATAAAACGTTTTTGTTTTTATATATTATTGATCTTAAACTTTATGATGTTTGGGTGCGCTGCGCCAAGGGAGGCGATGCGCACTGACCAAGGTCAGGGTAAGGCCGGTGTCTATCATAAGGTTATGCCCAAAGAGACTCTTTGGCGGATCGCGAAAGCTTACGATATTCCCGTCGAGGATCTCGCCCGTGCGAATAATATTCCCGATGCTGCCCATATCCAAGAAAATCAGTTGATCTTCATCCCTCAAGTCCAGGAACAAAAACAAACAGTCTCCAGCAGCGAGGCTTTTGGTGATGATGATTTTAAGTGGCCGATCAAGGGAAAGATTATTTCTTTTTTTGGCGATGCCAGATCGTCGTGGGTTAACAACGGTATTGACATTAAGTCGGATGCTGGGCAAAAGATTTTCCCTGCGCGCGGAGGAGAGATTGTTTTTGCTGATTATTTAAGCGGGTATGGCCAGACGGTCATTATTGATCACGGGGAAGGGTATCAGACTGTTTATGGAAGAACTGCGAGCGTCTTGGTTTCTGTCGGTGAGTATGTGACATTGCAGACACCTATCGCTGTTGTGGGCGGAGACGATGCAGTCACTTTTTTACATTTTGAAGTGCGTAAGGATTCGATCCCTAAGAATCCTTTACATTTTTTGCCATAAGAGTAAGAGAACGAGGATCATTGTGTTAGATATTGAAAAGAATTTTTTTGGACGACAAGATGTCTTGAGCCTCCTTAAGAAACGCGTCATTGACTTAAAAGACGGCTATCGACAGAATCTTGCTTTCTTAGGGCCGCAGTTTATTGGCAAGACGTCGATTCTCCAGAAATTTATTTGTGATTTAGACGATAAAGATCTGGTGACTGTTTATGTCAATTTTGAACGAAAAGATCTGCATTATTTGTTTACAAATTTTGTTGGCAGCATCCTTTATCATTTTTCTAAAAATCAGGGTCTCGAGCCCCATCAAGATATTAACCTTTTGATCGAGGCAACAAAAAGTCGTCTTCCTCAGACGGTTAGCGCGATCAAACATGTCCAGGCCTTGCTTGAAAAAAGACGTATGGCTGAGGCCTATCAAGGATTAATTTCATTGCTGGAAACCTTTAGCATCGAGTCCAACAAGTTTTGTCTTGTTGTCTTTGATGAGTTCCACCATCTTGAAGATTTTGATATTCCTGATGCGTTTCAAGAGCTTGGAAAAAGGATCATGACGCAAAAGCGTTGTCTTTACGTCATGGCAAGTTCTTTTCAGCATCTTGCACGAAAGATCTTGTCTGAAAAACTTTCGTTGTTGTTTGGTCATTTTGAGGTTCTTGAGATCGAGCCGTTAATGCTTAAAACAAGCCAAGAATTTATTACGCATTCTCTTAAAGATATTCAGATCAAAGATCCGCTTAAGAATTTTTTAGTTGATTTTACCGGAGGACATCCCTTTTACCTTAATATTCTCATCGGCGAACTTGTGCAGCTGTGCCAAATCCACCGACAAACAGAGATTTTCTTGCCCTTGTTATCGCAAGCGATCGAGAACACCATTTTTAACCGTTGGGGAGTTTTGAGCCGTCACTTCGAGATCCTTACGGATCACTTGACCTCCTCAAAAGATAGTCATGAGACGTTTCGCCTGCTGATCGCTTTGGCTGATCCAAAAAATAAGATCGAAGATGTTGTTGTTTCAAATGGATTAAAGAAAATGGTCGTCAAGCAGAAGATCGCAAAGCTGCTAGAGGCGGATCTCCTTGACCGCAACGGACATTCTTATTATCTCAAGGATAAATTATTCCGTTATTGGATCAAATATATCTTGCGGCAGCGTTTATCTTTTATTGGATTGGACCTTAAAGAGGAGCGAGAGCTGTTTCGCAAAGAACTTGCCTCTGCCATGAGTGATTTTTATGTTGTTTCGCAAAAAGATCTTTCTTTGCGCGTTATTGAGCTTTTGAGTTGTTTCCAGGATGAAATATTTAGCTTGCATGGGCGTCGCTATCGATTGTCGCCTTTTCAAAAGTTTAAGTCATCCAAACTGCGTGTTAGTCCTGAGCGGCAACTTGATACCATCAAGGCTTATACCTCAGAAGGTTCCTGGGTGATTGTTTTAAACGAGAAAGATTTATCCGAAAATGAGATGAGCGTCTTTGTCAATGAAGTTAAAAAGACAGGGCAAAAGTCCCAGAAGCAGATCATCATTTCTTTGGCGAACCTTGAAAATCCTGTTCGTTTAAGAGCCCTGCAGGAGAAAATGTGGATTTGGAGCGAACGAGAGCTAAACTTTTTGTTTAATATGTATGATAAACCTTATATTGTGAAATGAACATAGGCGTTATTTCGGATACCCATTCACGAGCGTTGCATTCTCAGGTCATCGAGGATCTAAGAAAGATGGATTTTGTTATTCACGCTGGTGATATTGGATCAAAGGCTTTTTTTGATGAATTTAAAAGAATTAATAATGTTAAAGCCGTTTATGGGAACATGGATGACGCAGCGCTAAGGTCGATCCTTCCTAAAAGTCAAATTATTGATTGCGATTCTTTTGCGATAGGCCTTTTTCACGGAGCAGGGCACCCGGATCATCTGTTGGATTGCGTGAAGCAAGAATTTAAGAATAAAAAAGTGGATGTGATCGTTTTTGGTCATTCCCATATTCCGATGAACGAGAAGATCGATGGCAT
>JBAYLJ010000033.1:0-8852 GCA_041664145.1 Candidatus Omnitrophota bacterium
AAGAAAAACAGACCGAGCCCGAGGATAAAGCGCAGGAATACTACAGGCAGTTAGTCTGCCTTCAGGCGGACTTTGAAAATTACCGCAAACGCGTTGAGAAGGAAAGGCCCGCTCTCATACAATACGGCAAAATGGACGTTTTGCGCGGCCTGGCGCCTATGTATGATATATTGCTTAAAGCCAAAGAAGAAATAAGCAAAGACGGTGCGGAAACAGAGCATATAAAGCAGGGCCTCAAAATGATTTTTGAGGAGTTTGAAAAATTTTTCAAAGCGCAGGGTGTGCAAGTTGTCTGCGCGAAAGGCAAACCTTACGACCCGATGACGCAGGAAGTCCTTACCACCTGCCCTTGCGCCAAGGAAGATGACGGCAAAGTGCTGCAGGAAGTTTCCCAAGGGGTATTTGTTGACGGGAAAGTTATAAGGCCCGCACAGGTTATCGTAGGCAAAGCGCAGGAGGATGCGCAAGAAGAAGAACAGCAGGAAGAAGAAACCAAAAAATAAAACTTTTACAGGAAAAGAGAGGAGAGAAAATATATGTCAAAAATTATAGGCATTGACTTAGGAACATCAAACACGGCCGCCGCCGTTATGGAAGGCGGAAGGCCTACTATTATCCCTTCGGCAGAAGGCAGCTCGGTAGGGGGGAAAGCTTTCCCTTCCTACGTGGCTTTTACCAAAGACGGCCAGCGTTTGGTGGGCGAGCCGGCCCGCAGACAAGCCGTCGCCAACCCCGAAGGCACCGCCACCGCTTTCAAAAGGCGCATGGGCGAAAATTATAAATATGATTTACGGGGAAACGAGTTTACGCCCCAACAGCTTTCGGCTTTCGTCTTGCAGAAAGTAAAAAAAGACGCGGAAGCTTTTTTGGGTACTACAATTGAAAAAGCGGTTATTACCGTGCCGGCTTATTTTAACGACAATCAGCGTCAGGCCACCAAAGACGCGGGCAAAATCGCCGGTCTTGAAGTGGTAAGACTGCTAAATGAGCCTACGGCCGCAGCTCTTGCCTACGGCATTGATAAGCTGGGCAAAGAGCAGAAAATCTTGGTCTTTGATCTTGGCGGCGGCACGCTGGACGTTACTATTATGGAAATGGGCAAAGAAGGCACTTTTGACGTTTTATCCACTTCCGGAGACACTAAACTTGGCGGCACCGATATGGATAACGCCATCATTGACTGGATAGTAAGCGAGTTTAAGAAAACTACCGGTATTGACGTATCCAAAGACAAACAGGCCATGATGCGTCTTAAAGACGCTGCCGAAAAGGCTAAAATAGAGCTTTCCACCACTATGGAAACGGATATAAACCTGCCCTTTATCACGGCCGACGCAAGCGGCCCCAAACACTTGGAAATGAAGGTGTCGCGCGCCAAACTGGATACCCTTGTAAGACCGATAGTTGACCGCTGCGGTGCTTCAATTGACAGGGCGGTTTCAGACAGCAAATTAGGCTTGGGACAGATAGATAAAATCATTATGGTCGGCGGGCCCACGCGCATGCCTATTGTGCAGGATTACGTTGAAAAGCACGTCGGCAAAAAGATAGAGCGCGGCATTGATCCTATGGAATGCGTCGCAGACGGCGCGGCAATACAGGCCGGAGTTTTAACGGGTGACGTTAAAGATATCCTGCTTTTGGACGTTACGCCTCTTTCCTTAGGTCTTGAAACTTTGGGCGGCGTGTTTACCAAACTTATTGAAAGAAACACGACTATACCGGTAAGGAAGACTCAGGTTTTCTCCACCGCGGCCGATAATCAGCCCGCGGTGACGGTAAACGTCCTCCAGGGGGAGAGGCCTATGGCCAAAGACAACGTGCCTTTGGGCAAGTTTGATTTGGACGGCATTCCTCCCGCGCCGCGCGGCGTTCCTCAGATAGAGTTTACTTATGATATTGACGCAAACGGCATATTAAAAGTATCGGCCAAAGATTTGGGCACAAACAAAGAACAGCATATTACCATTACCGCGCCCAATAAACTGAGCGAAAACGAAGTAAACGACTTCGTCAAGCAGGCCGAAAAATACGCCGACGAGGATAAGAAAACCAAAGAAAGAATTGAAGCTAAAAACGAGGCGGACGCCGTCTTATACCAAACCGAGAAGGCGTTAAAAGAACACGGCGATAAAGTTCCTCAGGAAGAGCGTCTTAAAATTGACCAGGCCTTAAGCGAACTTAAAGACGCTATTAAATCCGAAGATACAGAAAGGATTAAAAAAGCTAAGGATAACGCCCTTACGGCCAGCCAGAAACTGGGCGAAATCGTCTATAAAGAAGCGCAGGCCAAAGCCCAAGCGGCAGGCGGCGCGCAAGGCGGGGGTGCGCAAAATGCTCAGGCGGGCGGCGCTGAGGCGCAAGACGCCCAAGCGGGCGCTCAGCCCCAAGACGGCAAGAAAGACGACGTCGTAGAGGCAGAAGTAGTAGACAAATAAGCAGCTTAACTATAGCTCCCCTGCGCAAAGCGCAGGGGAGCTAAGGGTTGACATTGTGATAAATCTTTACTATACTATTATCAATACACGCCCCACGGGATTATCTTTCAGATAACCGCACTTTGGGGCGTCTCTTTTTATGAAAAAATACAATAAACCTTTTCTTTCTTTTGATGAGCAGGTGGAATTATTAGCTTCTCGCGGAATTAAAATTGACGATAAAAAAGAAGCTGCTTCTTTTCTGTCAAAGGTAAATTATTATAAATTTAGCGGTTATACGCTTTTTTTTGAAACAAAAGATAATAATTCTATGGAACGCACTCATGTATATTCCAAAGGGACTTCTTTTGAAATGATTCGCCGCTTATATAATTTTGATAAAGACCTGCGGTTTTTGGTATATAAAGCATTGCAGGATATAGAAGTAGCGGTAAAAACAAATTTTGCGTATATTTTAGCCCAAAATAAAGGTCCTTTTGTTCTTTACGATGAAGCAAATTTTTACGATGTAAAAAAATACAAAGAAATTCTTGCTCAGATAGAAGAGGCTGTGGCAAAAAATAAAAACGAACAATTTATTGCTCATCACTTAAAAAAATACGTAGGCAATAAAATCCCGATTTGGGCAATTGTTGAAATTCTTACTTTCGGAACCGTTTCTTATATATATCAGCATCTAAACGACGATTTGAAAACAAGAATAGGGAAAGAAAAAGATTTTCATCCTACCATATACACTTCTTGGCTTAGAGCTTTATCTGTAACCAGGAACATATGCGCGCATAATGCTCGTTTATGGAATAGCAGGAAAGGAAGACCTCTTATAATAAAAAGTAATAAAGACAAGGCTTGGGATATTAACCTATCTCCCAAAAGTTTTGGTCTGACCCTTTTCTGCATAAAAGAAATGCAAAGAAAACATAATATTAAAAATTCCGTATGGAAAAAAGAAATAGAGAACTTAATAAATGGTTTTAATTGTTCTTACAGAGAGAAATTTCTTCAGGCCATGGGACTTTTTGAAGGCTGGGAGAAAAGCAAACTTTGGGAAAGGTAAAGAATAACTTATGGCAAAAAATAAAGAAGATTATTATTCAATTTTAGGAGTAAGCAGTACTGCCTCAGAAGCAGAATTAAAAACCGCTTACCGTCGTATGGCGATGAAGTACCACCCCGACAGGAACCCGGGCAATAAAGAAGCCGAGGAAAAGTTTAAGCAGCTAAACGAAGCTTTTGAAGTATTATCTGATTCCCAAAAAAGGCAGTTGTACGATACTTACGGTCCCGAAGGCGTGCAGGCCGGCGGCGGCTTTAGCGGCGCGGGCGGATTCGGCGGGTTTGGCGGGGGCGGATTCGGGGGATTTGATGGGGTGGATTTTGGAGGAGGAGGTGGCGGATTTGCGGATATATTCGAATCATTTTTTGGAGGAGGCGGGCGCCGTGGGGGCGGACGTGCAAGAAAGAGCAGTTCTTCGCGAGGGAGCGATATAGAAACAACGATCGTTTTGACTTTTGAAGAGGCCGCCTTTGGCGTGACAAAAGAATTAGAAATAACGAAACCTGAGAGATGCGATAAATGTGAAGGGAAAGGCGCGGAACCTGGCAGTCCTATTATTAATTGTAAGGCGTGCGGTGGCACTGGAGAGGTTCGCACTGTAAAAAATACGATCCTTGGGCAGATGGTGACATCTCATGTTTGCGGAGAATGCGATGGAGTCGGAAAAGTTCCTGAGAAAAAATGCACGAAGTGTCATGGATCGACTCGCATGAGAGCGAGCGAACATGTAAAAGTGCGAATACCTATGGGGGTCGATCGCGGGACTGTGATACGAGTGACTGGCAAGGGCGAAGCTGGAATGGGCGGTGGCGCATACGGAGATTTGTATGTTCACATTGATTTGCGCGCGCATCCAAAATTCGCAAGAAACGATCTCGACGTTTACAGCGATAAAGAGCTTTCTATAGCCTCTGCTGTACTTGGCGATGAAGTCCAAATTGAAACATTACATGGCAACGTTAAATTAAAAATCCCAGCAGGAACGCAAAGTGAAACAGTCTTCAAAATTGCTGGAAAAGGAATTGAAAGAGAGGAAGGAGTAAGCGCAAGCGGTCACGGACAAGGCAACCATTACGTAAAAGTTCATGTAAAAATTCCTCAAAAATTATCACGCGAAGAAAAGGAAGCTTTCGAAAAATTAAAAACTCTTGGCGGAGGCTCTGGCAACGCTAGCGGTTCTAGTAGCGAGAAAAAAGGATGGCTTTAAGACTTTACAGTCTACCAACTTTTGTATTGCGACTTTTAGATATTGACTTCTCGACTTTGGAATGTGTACTATTTTCCCCTGTAATTAAACAAATTTAAAATGAATCATCAAGTAGAACATGCTACAGATTCTAAGATAACTTCTGATACTCAAGATGGAATTTCAATCAGGGATTTTAATGGATTGATTAATACTGCTTATGGAATTGCTACTACTGTTCTATTAGCAGTTACTCTTGTTGTTATATCAAACAAAGGATTGATTGGAAAAACTAGAGAAGAAACAAAAAATTTATTAAATGAGGTTTTGACTGCAAGTAATGTAAATACTGAGGCACCAGCTGTCGAGCCAACTACCGTTACAAATGAATTTGAAAGTCTTGTGACTGCCGATACATATGAAGAACCTATTTATACTAGTGCAGTGCCAAATAGTATGGATGATTATCCTCCAGTCGAGAAAGATGCGTTCGCAAATAATTAGATCGCAAGTAATTAGATTAAACGTTGCAAAAAAAATTGGCACGTATTAAGATTGAAAGCGACCTTTTCCTTTTCCTATGAATTTACAATTAAGTTGGGATCTCTTCGTGGTAGTTTTCTTCATAGTAATTGCTTCCTATAGCTTGATTATTGGGCGTGACAATACTCTCAAGGTCATTCTTGGGACGTATGTTGCGCTTGTATGCGCAGATGCAATTGGTGGGCTTCTTAGTCATTATTTTGGTGGGACTGTAATGCTCCAACAGATGGCTCAGGAAGTAAATTTTAGTGGGGAACAACAAGCTATTATTTTCACAAAAGTGATCGTGTTTTTGTTGATGGTTATCTTGTTCGCAGTAAAAGGATCGTTCGACGTCAACACAAGTGGTATCAGAGGAATTGTTGGATTCTTTTTACATTTATTTTACGCGGCTTGCAGTGCTGGTCTTATTATCAGTTCGGTTTTGGTCTTCGTTTCAGGGGTTTCCATCCTTGGAGGAGGCGGAGTTGTAAGCGAAGCCTTGAAGACGCTAACGGACGATTCATTCTTGGTTTATAATATGGTTTATTATCATAATGTCTGGTTTGCCATACCTGCTGTAGCGTTTTTGTTAAACAGCTTTGGGGGGGAGGAATAGAGTCCGGACTTCACTTTGGAGGCACGTGATGTCTGGGCGTGAACAAAAATTCCCTTGCGGTTTTCTCTGGTGGAAAGTAGAATACCGTTTGCGTTTTTGAGATACGATTGATTTCGTTTCTCTCTCGGGTCGGTATCGAGTACGATACTTGCCCCTCGCTCGGAACTAAAAAGAAAGTAAACTTTCTTTTCGTTCCTCTCTCGGGTCGGTAGCTCAGTCGGTAGAGCAGCAGCCTTTTAAGCTGATGGTCGCGGGTTCGATTCCCGCCCGACCCACCATTTTAGTTTAAATAGATGATCCGAAAAAATTATGTGGATTATTTTCTCATTAATAGCGGCTGTGGCAGATGCATCAAGAATGGCTGTAAACAAGCATCTCTCAATCAAAAAAGATCCGTCGTCTATTTTCTATTTAATGCTTTTATACGGAATGCCTTTCGTAGCGATAATGGCTTATTTCACTTTTGATAAGCTACCATTCGGCAATCCGTACTTCGCAGTTCCTGCTATACTAGGAGCTCTTATAATGGCTTTAGGAAGCCTGCTTCTGGCTAAAGCGAGCAACAGATGCGATGTCTCTATAGTCGCGCCAATTATTGGATTAACTCCAATTTTGGTCGTACCTATTGAATATGTATTACTTGGAACTTTGCCAAATATTTACGGATTAGGTGGCATTATTTTGGTTGTCTTTGGTAGTTATATATTGAACTTTTCGCAAATAAAATCTCGCGGAATATTTGGACCTTTTAAGGTTCTATTTAAGCTAAACGGAGGACTACTTCCTCTTATCGTCGCTATTATCTTTTCTATCGGAGCAACTGCAAATAAGTACGCGTTACAATTTACGGATTCTTTTTCTTATGCAACTTGGGTTTTGATGGGGACTTTTTTGGTCGCAACGGTTTACTTGTTTGGTATTAGATCGAGAGTCGGGAAAAATAAATTTAGACTGGATACTAGTCTTATAGCAAAGCCTTCTTGGTCAATTTTTCAAGGACTACTTTTTGTCGCCATGGTGTATTCGGAACTTTATGCCGCGTCTTTGATAAGCGCTGCGTATATGATCGCGCTTAAGCGACTCGCAGCATTGTTTGGTGTTGCGTTTGGGTATTTCATCTTCAAAGAAGAGAAGATACGTGAGCGCGCCATCGGAGCCATTATTATGGTCGTAGGCGCGATCGTACTTGTGATGTTTGGAAAGTAGTGGTTTCGTGAGAATATGAGAGTTTCACGAGAACATGAGAGTTTCGTGAGAGTATGGATTTTGATCCGTATTATACTTCCGTTGCTCCTTTGTAATACTGGAATCCGTTTTCCTCCATCATTTCTGCAATCTTCGCAGCTTTGATAACTTCTTCATGAATTCTAAACATATGATCTAATTCTGAATTCAAAGTTGCCTGCCCATTCTTTATAAGAATCTGATATATCAGTTCCGCTCTATTGTCTGCCGTTATTCCTGTGTATTTACTCAAATTCGGAGTAAATGAATCAAAACTCATTTCTGTATACGACTCGTTGCCACATATCTCATTAAACACTCTCTCCATTTGAGGAGTCAGTAAACTTGCCTCATATGGCTTACCTTTCTTGTTAGGATCGAAATGATGATAAGGAGTATCTACGTTTATAGGCTCTCCTGTAATGAAATGAACCATTCCAACAGATTCGACACCTCTTATCTCCCAAGCAAATAAGTTCCATTTTTTGATCGCGTCAGGAATTTGTCCTTTTGCAATCTCTCCGTATTTACTTATCAAGGCTGGCACAATTATTCCCATATGTTCTTTATATCTAGCATTATCCCTTTCGTCTGTTATGTGATGTCTTGAAATTGCCTCTGCTGCCAAGCCTGGACCATCTTCCTCCATTCCTGGGACTTTTAGCTGTGTGAATACTGTTCCGCCTAGAACGCCTGCTTTTTCCATTGTGGCAGCCAATGCTTCAAACAGAGGATTCATTCCTTCTGGAGAAACGAATGAATTTCCTGCAAACGTAGACGCTAATGGCGTAAATATTTCATTAAAAATCCTATTTCTTTCCAATGGGATAGTAACATTTTCTTGGCCTGTTGCACTCAACACGACTGAGAAATGATTTTTGATTGGATCATAGTTAACGCCAGTGATTGTTCTAGTTTCATGCTTTTCTTGTTCCTCTTTTTTACTGCTGTTTTTCGCTGGGTGATATTCAAATGTAATCCCTGTGAATATTTCCTCGGCCATCCTTATAGCTGCTTCTACTTCTCCAGGTTTATCATTGAACTGCATTATTGCATCCTTTGCTTTCCCTGTTTCTTGATCGACTGTTATGTCCCAACCCAATAACCTATCCAAATCTTTACCATATTTCGACAGTAAAGTGTCCTTGCTTTCCCCTCCAAGCATTTCATTCAATACTCCTTCCAATTCATATTCTATTTTTCTTATTCCTTTCCCTCTTCCCTCAACTTTTGCTTTGAGAGCTTCCATATACGTGCTGAGTGTTGCACCGTATTTTTCCATCAAAAACTCTTTACCTGGAATGGCATTGCCCACAGATTTGAGATACCCTTCTAATTTTTTCCCATACAATCTTGTAATCCTTTCTCTAGTCGCATCATCACTCTTAAGTATACTTGCCCACAAATTTGGTTGATCTCCACTAGTTCCTTTTTCACCTCTTAATCCTTCTATATACTGCTGCATTAATAAATTTCTAATAGTGCTGGCTTCCTGCATCGAAGGTCCCTGTGGATCTTCAAAATTATTTGCAGTTTGATATGCATTTACACGAGTGAGTCTCAATACCGATTCTCTACGACACATGTTCCCGATAGTAGCTCTTTTATTTGCATCATTATCCATATTCGTCTTGCTTGATGCATAGTATCTATCTGCGTATGTTTCTCTATAACTCTTTGGGATATCATCAGTTCTCATAAAATCTCCCGTTTCAGTACCACACATATAGACCTGTCCATCATCACCTAGAAATATAGCGAGCATATCTCCTGCGAGTACTTCTACCTCTTCCACTTCCTTACCTG
>JBAYLJ010000034.1:0-8664 GCA_041664145.1 Candidatus Omnitrophota bacterium
AAATTCTTCGAATATTTCCATTTACTAGCAAGGTGTCAAAACAGAGATAAAAAAGCATATTTTCGCGAATATCAGCGACATTTTGTTTAATTATTAATAAATGATTTTAGCTTCGGGGAATGGAAGATTTTACTGAACGCATTATTGGCCTAACGATTTGAAACGTTTGGAGATGCAAAAAGCCCAGATGACTTGATATCATCTGGGCTTTTAGTACCACCCTCTCTTGCTAGAGAGGATAATTTCTGGGGTGGATGAAGGGATTTGAACCCTCGACCCCAAGATCCACAATCTTGTGCTCTAACCAAACTGAGCTACACCCACCATCAAGTTAAAATACCGTCTAAAAATTTCCTTCCGACACCTGTCTTCAGAAAATTTTCTCTTTTCCGCGCAGATGTTCTGTCAGGATGTTCCTCGCTATAAACAAGCATAAATGGTTTGTTCCCTTTAGACCATTTATTACTTCCACTATTATGCTGCTGCAATCTTTTTCGTGGGGTGAGATTCGTACATCCAACATATCGTTTATTATTTTTCAAACTTTTTAAAACATAAACGTAAGATATCACAAATCTAACCTCCGCCAAAGGCGGATCAGCCTCTGGCTGAAAACTGAGCTACACCCACCATTTACCTCAATATTTTTCTGGCGAAAATGGTGTGCGTGTCCCAATTTCCTTAGTGCCTTTTAAAGGAAAATTGGGGCATCCCACCATAACCATCAAAACATTCTCAAAGAAAAGTTGAGTCACCCACCAATCACCGCTCCGAGTCGTTTCGCACCTCGGAGTAAATTCGGACAGCAGTTTGCGTTCATTTCATTCCGCAAAATGCGTCCTCATTTAAAATTTGGTCACCCCACCATTCTTACTATTTTGTGACTGCTCCGGAAAGTGAAATCTTGTTAGCCTTAAAATCATCCATTTTAGTTTTAAATTGAAAACTCAAATCAATGTTCGTACCACTTGATTGCAGGGCCTGAACAAAAAGATCCTCAAAATTTTTCGTCTCTTGTCCCGGCGACGTTTTTGTCTTAAAGCTTAAACTCATCTTTCCTTTAACGGTCATATCGTTCTTCACTGATTCTAGCTCTGCGCTCAATCCCACCTGGCCATTGATGCCCGTAAGCTTCGCTTGGGCCAGCATATCTTTTTGATAAAAATCAGCCCACCCAATCACGCTAAGTTCTTCACTTGCTAAGCGCCCTTCAAACCCAGACACAAGAGCCTTTAAATGAAAAGTTGTTTTAACAGGCTTCTCTACAGGAAACACAGCATGACCAATAACAGCATTGATCTTTGTAACTTGGGCAAGAGCCTTGGCCTCGTTTCCTAGGCTTTCAAAAACCATGAAAGTCCCATCGCGAATAACGACTTTATTAGCGAATAATACAAGCCTTGTATTTCTTGGCTGTGCTGGCGTAAGCGCGGCATCAGCAGCTTCTTTTTTAGGCGATGACGCAAGGGCCGGAACCAAAGAAATTTTTTCATTGCCTTGCCGCGTAAACAAAATATACGGTTCTACGATCTCAACATGATCAAAATGAACTTCTCCTAAGAATAAATAAAAGAAATTCAGAGAAAAGATAGCCTGCTTCGCGCTTCCATAGCCTTCAACGCTTAACTGCTTAATCTTGACGATCAAAGGATAAGAAAAACTAACCGCGCCGAAAGAAACTTTACGGCCAATCTGCTGCTCAAGCCTTTGGACAACAAGGTCTTTACCCTTAAAGCACAAATAGACATATGCGCTTGTTAAAACAAAAAAAATGACAATAAATAAAATGATAAATATTCTGTAAATTTTATTCATAAATGAAATCCCATATCTTAACAACTATTCTGTTTTCCATTGCTTCGGCAAGAACCGCCGAAGTACCTGCCTTTGCACATTCTGTAAAGGCAGGTAAAATCCGCGCGCCTGGGC
Source organism: Candidatus Omnitrophota bacterium (assembly GCA_041664145.1). Classification (GTDB taxonomy): domain Bacteria; phylum Omnitrophota; class Gorgyraeia; order Zapsychrales; family Aceulaceae; genus CALGLP01. The sequence continues at coordinate 1,930 of JBAYLJ010000034.1, forward strand.
CGAGTCGAACGGCCGACCCACAGCTTAGAAGGCTGTTGCTCTATCCAACTGAGCTACAGGCGCAAGCTACATTGTTATCTATTTTCAGAAAAGCTTGCGGCTGTCCCGATTTCCACTATTTTTTCCTAGCGCAATCGGGGCCAGGCGCAACTTTTAAAACCCTTAAAAAGCACCTGCTTCAATTTCCCTGAAATTAAATCTAGAGTAATCGTAAGCAAGGCGCAGTCTTTTTAAAAGAAACAATTGAGTCAAGGTGCTCTTTCCCTAAAAACTCTTCCCCATTATAACAAGGATAAAAAAAATGGCAAATTTTAGCATATATCTTTTCTAAAATCGTCTTTTCCCCTATTCAGCTCTGATCTGCTGAGCCAATCTTCCACCCTTGTTACAATAAGCCTCAAGCACAACCATGTCCCCTGATTTCAGGCCAGGGATGACAAAAATAACGGTTTGCTCTCTGGCGGTCTTTTGAAAACTAAATCTTTTTATTCCTGGCGCCGAATCATTGATCTTCGTCGTCACTTTATCGATAAAATGCCTTTGTGTGTTACTCGTTTGATGATAAATAGTCGCCACAACCTGCTTTGTAACTGGATCATATTTGATATCGATCAATGTTGGCGGATGGGCATGGGCTAGGCTCGTAACAAAAAGAAGGCAAAAAACAATCGCCGTTATTTTTCTTATCATAAGATCCTTTCCTCAGGCAGCCTTTTCCTTATTAATAAAAACCAAAAGAATCCAGCACAGGAACCTTTTTCTCAACATCCTTTGAGAAATTATACCATCAGGGAAGAGAAATGGTAAAGGCTTTTAAACCAAATGAAGATTCTTTAGAAAAAATAATTAGTTTTAAAAAATTAGCTGCCGATAGCTTGCTCAGCTTGAGGCTGAGATCCTTCATCTGCAAGACCTAAAATCATCTGAGGATTGGTCATGGGGACGATCTGAATAATCACTGGCGCGATCAGATCAGGATTAAAATTCTGAAGCATCGATTCATCAAAAGGCACATTCATATCAATGCCCTCACCTTTTGTCTTTAAATTAAATTGGTCAACATTAAAATCAATACCGCCATATTCAGGCTGTTTACTTTCTTGAGGCACAACAAGAGCCGACGAACTCGTTTTCTTTGAAGAAAGATTTTGGTCTGCTGCCGGTGAACCGCCCATCAGCTGAACAGAGATTTTCTCAAGCTGATCATTGGTAAGACGGATCAATTTCCCTTGTCCTTCTCTTACCCACACGCGTAAATCTGTGTCCTTAGTCAAAGCACCTATGGCGGCTTCGCCTAATTCTTTTACAGGACGAAAAGCGCCTGTTTCGTCTTCCCAGCCGAAAATTTCCATATTCTCGAATTTATAAATAGAGATCTGATTCTTTGCCTGAAAATCTTTAAGATTTCCTTTTGTTTCTGCCTTATAAATTCCCTGATCAATAATACTACCTGTTTCATTATAAGCAGTCATTTCAACATATTCCGGGCCGCTAGGAATTTCGCCGGTAAAAGACCCTTTAAGCTTTTCTATGTATTCATTATAGATCTTTGGAATTTCTTTATGATTATTAGGATTATCATAAAATTGTCCACCTGTTGCTCTCGCTAGCTCAAAGAAACCCTGCGCGCCTGTGAAAAGTCCATCAATGCGCTGGACATACTGCGATGCTTCAAAAGGAAATTGATTATCAATAATAAGAAAATCGACAACGATCCCATGCTTTTTTAATTCTTTCACATATTCAGGGGTAATATTTGACTTCCCCGCGGCTGTTGAACCATCAGTAAGAATAGGGACGTGGATCTCTTCAAAGCCTGGAGTTGGATTTCCAGCATCATCACGCATCGGCCTTCTTTCGCGTTCACAAAACGATACAAGTTGATCGAGAAAGCTCTTTAGGTTCCCTTGAAGATATGTACCGCCATTAGGGCTTAATCCCCTTACAAATTTCTTAAAATCTGTATTATTGTTAAAGAAGACAACCTCAGGCGCCTTACCATCACTAAAGCTCGCCATGCCAAGAATATCTTTTTTTAAACTATCAGGCAAAGAACGCGTAAGCCATGTTTTAATAGATCCCATCCTGGACCCTGAGTTTCCTAGTCCTCGTATGCTCATGCTGCCGCTTTCATCAATAAATGGAAAGATCTTAAAACTTGGAGTTTTCGTCAAGGTTACAGTTTGCTTCCCCAGAACCTTGATGCTAAGCTTTGCCGTCCCCTCACGCGCCACATATCCTTCGACGTTTCCGGTGTTAAAATTGAGCACAACGGACCCCTTGACCTGTTCGGCGCTGACGGTGTCATTAGATTTAAATGTATCTAAAACCAAAGAGTTATTGTTTTCGTCCACGACATCTATCATATTGCCCGCACCATCCATAGAAGCAAATTGCAGCTGGTCTAGTCCATCCAAATTACCAATAGGAATGTTACTAATTTTCATAGCAATTTCTTCGCTTTTCCCATACTGTTCATTAATTTTATCCACAAGACTTTCCATGCTTGTATTGTCTTGATGCTTGATAATGAAAAAGATTGGATTTTCCGGATGCGCTGCGGCATATTCTTTTTTCAATGTGACCAGCGGAGCTTCTGGCTGTCCCTCTTTTTCTATATAATAGGTGAGAGATCGCTGGTTCATTGCTTTAAGCTGGCTAAGCAAGGGGTTAAAAATTTCTTTCTCCACTTTATCCTTGGGCCAATCATCAATCTTGTTTGCCTCATTGTCTGGACGCTCATCACTCACTTCGATGATCGTGCCATTTTTACCCGCCAGAGCAGAAGCTTTAAGAACATTATCTTTAAGATACGTTGCCCCCTGGCCCTTGGAAAGTCCATCAAGCGTTTTTATAAAATCGCTCGCGGTAGTTTTTGCTATTGTTGCAGAGGCATCCGTCATGTCGCCGACAAAAACTGTATCAGTACCATGAGTCGAAAAAACTTTTTCAAAAGCTTCAACCGCAACCCGAAGCTTGTCCCAGACCATCGTTCCTGATTTATCTCCCAATAGAACAGTTTTACCTTTTTGATAAACATCTTTCTGAGCAAACACCTCAAATTGGGCTGAACCATTCTGCGCTATAATCTTTGCAGCCGTAGGGTTCCTGATAGAAAATTCCTGCGCGACAGTATTGAGACGAATTTCCCCTTTCTTCGCCTCTTCCCCAAGCATACGATCCTGCAATCCTTTTTGAATATCTGCTAAAATTTCTTTCGTCTCCGCAGAGGCGCTGGCATACTCTTCTGTTGAATAGATATGCCCAGGTAATGCCGCGGCAACCCGCCCCAGAGCCTTAAAAATAGGATCAGAATTCTTCGAATCTAAAACAGAAAAAGAATATTTTGAGGATAGATAATAATTGCCTTGTTGTCTTTTTGTAAAATTTTCTGTTGAGGGATCAATGAAATAGAAAGAACCTCCACCGCTTTTTTTTACTACTCTAAAAAGCCAAACAGGGGCATTGTTTGGGCTCATCATCATTCTTAAATGTAGTTCAAATCCTTGATCAACTAAAGCATCCTGATGACGCTCAAAAAGTGTTAAACGATAATAATTAGGATTTTCTTGCGTGAAAGTTGATCGCTCTGTTTTAAAGTTTAGCTTGTTAATCATCAAAGAAGCCTCAGCAACTTCTTTGGGATCAAGCCCTAATCCTGCTTCACTAAGGGCGTCAACAAGATTATAAAAATCAGGGTGATTCTTTTGCAAATAAGATGCTGCGCTTGGATTTGTCATATTTGAAAAACTCGTAGCAAGTTCTTTACGAGCGGCGATAGATAAAAGCAGATTATTTGTAACAGATGCAAAATTCTCTGCTGAGATCGTCATGTTAGTGCCGAAACCGAAAGTTTTGTTTAGGTTCTCTTTGAGCCTTACGTTAAAGTCTGATCTTCCACGATATGCGGTTAATGTTCCCAGCTCGGTCGTCATCTCCGCATCGACATAAAGCGTAGTTTGCGCCATATTTGCATTTGTATAGGATACATCGCCATAAAAAACATCTCCTACTTTCTGCTGGTGGACAATGGAAATATCTTTAAAAAAGCCTTCATCTTTCTTTTCTTCTGCTACATCCGAAAGATCCAAAGTAGGCCCAGGCGATGAGGGGGCAGGTGCGTTGGCAACAATACCTGCAGGAAAAACAAGCCCTTGATTTGAAGCGGCCTGCGAAATACCAACGTTTAAATTGACAATCGTCGCCGCTGTAAGAATTTTTGCTATCGCGTCTTTAGAATTTGCCTTCTTTATCAAATCAACCGTTTTTTGAACCATGGTTTGCATGCCTCCGGCAACAAAGGTAGACACCTCAAAAATTCTATCCTTCGCTTTATCGTATATAACATTTAAAGCGGATCCTGCTCTCTGAGCACCATCTGGACCAGTCACAACGCTTACTTTCGGCGCCCCTACATATCCACCAGAAAAATACTTTCGCGGAATTTGCTTTTTCATATAAGGGTCATACTCAACCTTCATATAATCACAAACGCCTTTCTTAAAAGCTGATAAATATTGATCATAAATTTCTTTAACAGCGTTTGGATCATGAATGGCAATTCCGCCTACCTTATTTTTATCGCTATACAATTTATTTAAAACAGCTTGCTTTAAGTTTTGCTTAAACCAGTTGGCTAAGATCAATGAATTATAAATTTGGCGAAGCTGAGCAAAATTCTTTCCTGTGTTAATTTCTTTATACAATTCAGGCAACACAATCTCGCGAACAACATCCGAAGAAATCGTGCTGACATCCTTGGTATCTTGTCCTTTCTTTTTTCTATCTAGGCCTAGCTTGGTATTAAAAAGGTTGTTCTCAAGCGATACATAATCCTGCTCAAGCATCACCTTCATATCGCCCTCAATAATAATGGCCTTATTTTGATGCTCATAGACGGTTGCCTTGTCCGGCATGATCCAGACCTTGTTAAAGGTATTCATCGGGATGGTTGTTGTGCCGTAAGCGTCAAATGCCTTTTTATAAATACGTTGCCAAAACACGCGGCCCAACTCGTCTTCGGGATAAATCAGTGATGCGGTAATCTGCTTGAGCATATAATCTTGAGCTAGCAGGTCGCGGCCCATTTCTGTCTGCCCAAAGACATCATCAACAACGCGATCCCCTTCATAGGGCGAAAGGTTAACCCAAAGCGCATCTTCAGGGACAGCCAACCCAGCCAGAAAATAGCGAATAACCTTTTCTGATTCTTTTTTAAGTTCTTCTTGGTTTAGCTTCTCATCACCGCGATCAACAATGAACTGAAATTTGAATGGATTGCTGGGATCAACTTCAAGCCCTAACAAAATCGTTGGGGTAAAAGCAGGGCTCAAGGCTACCATAGTGCCAGGAGTTGGAAGATTAAATACATTTTGGGCATATAAATTGGGAGGCGCCACAAACATCAAACACAAGGTAAAGGCTACGACAAGCCTCAAAGCACAAAAAAAAGAACGTAACTTCCTAGACCTAAAATATTGCATCCTTAGCGCCTCCCAATAACAAAGTATAGATGAAAAAAGGAAGAATATAAGGGGCTTTAAGGCAATTTTGGAGAGCGCTTTCTTTTAAGCAATAAAATCTTGATCTAATATGTTATATCTATATTATTTAGAAAGGCTTAGGAGATATCGCGAGGAATTTAATGAGGAAAATTTAATTGAAATTGACAGATATATATAAAGGAAATAGGGCTAAAAATGGTTTTTGACAAAAAAACAGGGAATTTTTAAAAACGCTTTCATAAGAAGAAAGCTTAGGGTAATAGAAGTAATAGGTATATATAAATAAAGGGCGCCAGTCCCTGGCGCCCTTATACATATCTTTATCTTAAGGATTTACTTTGTAACTTTTTTCAATCCCTTGATCTCTTCAGAAGAACGTTCTGTTAGTTTCTGTAAAACAACCGCTGCGGCTTCAAGGCTCTTGGTGTCTTTTTGTTTTTGAAAAATAACCATGCTCATCTTCACAAGATCAATAGCCTTTTGAGGTTCATTCTTCAGATCATAACACCCTGCCATAAGAAGATAGATATGCCCATTATCAGGTGTCTTTTCTAATGCCTGCTGACAAACAACAATAGCATTATCAAAAGAACCTATCTTCATATAAACTTGAGCTAAAGTAAAATAGGTGTTGGCATCCTCAGGAAAAAGCTCAGTGGCCTTTTGAAGAGTTTCAACAGCTGCGGGAAGTTGACCCTGAGAAAGAAGGATCATGGCCTGTTGCTGAAAAGCCTCTGGTGTCGCTTGAGACGGAACAGCTCCAGCAGGCATATTGCCAGAAGAATTCGAAGAGTTTGAAGAACCGCAACCCATCAAAACAACCATCATGACCAATATAACAAAAAACTTTTTACTCATCGACTTCCCCTTTCAATAAAATGTTCATTTTTTCAATAACTTTATCGATTGTAATACAATCCCCTACCCCTCGCAAGAAAAAAAATAAGCCTCAAAAAAAATAAAACCTTAACGCTTTTGATATTTTGTTGCTGATCATAGAAGCTTATAGATGGTCGGGGAGGAGAGATTTGAACTCTCGACTTTCTGCTCCCAAAGCAGACGCGCTAGCCATGCTGCGCTACTCCCCGATTTGAGCCGTTAGTATATCATGTGAAAAACAAAGTTGCAACTGTTGACCTTTGTACAATTTAAAAAACTAGGTAGTCAACATAAGGTCTTATTACCAGAAGACAAAGGTCGTTATATCGGGCTTCCTTAAGAAATTTCTCGG
>JBAYLJ010000035.1:0-8638 GCA_041664145.1 Candidatus Omnitrophota bacterium
AAGAGTTTCGAACCCTGGCACAAGTCAGAAGGATTAGTTTTTTTATTGTGTTGGCCATTTTTTTTCTGAGCGCTCCATCACTATGGGCTCAGGAGCTCCCCGGGTTTTCAAAAATTAATAGACCCAAGATCGGTTTAGTCTTAGGCGGTGGCGGTGCTCGCGGTGCTGCCCACGTCGGCGTATTAAAGGTTTTAGAGGTTAACCATGTCCCGATCGATTTTATTGTGGGAACGAGTATGGGGTCAATCGTTGGCGGACTTTATGCGGCTGGGTATTCGCCAGACGAGATAGAAGAGTTATTTAATAAGATCGATTGGAACGAAATGCTTTCTGATCGGCCCACCGAAGATGTTCTTCCTTTCCGCAATAAAAAAGATTTTCAGCGACTGTCCAATCTCGAAATGGGAATAAAAAATGGAAAGATTTTGTTTCCGCGCGGGATTATCGCCGGGCAGAAGCTTGACTTTATGCTTAATAAGCTGACGATTCATACCGTTGATCTAAAGAATTTTGATCAACTGCGCATTCCTTTCCGGGCCGTTGCAACGGATGTGGTGACCGGGCAGATGGTTGTGTTTGACAAGGGAAATCTTGCCGAAGCGATCCGCGCTAGCATGTCGGTGCCGGGCGCGTTTCCTCCGGTTAAAGTTGGAAATAGGCTTCTGATCGATGGGTTTGTTGCCAAGAATGTTCCGGTTGAAATCGCCAAAGAGTGGGGAGCAGATATCATTATTGCCGTTGATGTCGGCGCAGAGCTCCTCAAAGAAAGCGAACTTAAAACCTTGATCGATATTACCAGCCAGATGTTCAATATCCTTTCACAAAAAAATGTTGATGAGTCGCTTAAACTTTTGACAGATAAGGATCTTTTAATAAGGCCAGAGCTTCAGGGAATTGGCCAGGGAGATTTTGTGAAAACTCCAGAGGCGGCTAAGTGCGGAGAAAAGAGCGCGCTTAATCACGTTGAAGAGATCCAGAGGTATTCAGTTTCAGATAAGGAATACCAAACATTTTTAGTTCACCAGCGGGTTCGAGAGCAAAATCCTATTATGATCGATTTTGTGGAAGTCACCAAGCCTAAGCGTGTTAATGAGCAATTGGTTAAGGGCCAGATTAAAACTAAACCTGGCAAGCCGCTTGATTTTGATCAGCTAGAACGTGACCTGACCAATGTCTATGCGATCGGCGATTTTGAAACCGTTGGCTTTAATATTGAAGAACAGAATGGTAAAAAAGGACTTGTCTTTAATACACAAGAAAAATCTTGGGGGCCGGAATATTTACGTTTTGGGTTCAATTTGCAAAGCGATATCGGCACTTCGAATAATTATACGACGATCTTGGATTATCGTCATACCCAGCTCAATTCCCTCGGGGGCGAGTGGAAGGTTGTTGGGCAGATAGGTCAAAATTCCGGGGTCTTTACAGATTTTTATCAGCCGCTTGATGCTCAAAATTATTTCTTTATTGATCCTCAGCTCTTTTATGGAAAAAATTTACAAGACATTTATTCTGGCAATAAAAAGACTACGCAATACAAAAAGACTGAAGGAGGCGGTGGTTTTGACCTGGGTGTTAATTTAAAAAGCTATGTGGAGGCGCGTATCGGCTTGCGCCGTTCCGTGATCAACGCGGAGCCGGAGATCGGGACAGATCAGCCGAGCTTTAGCAATGTTCAAAAAGGAGGCGTTTTAGCTCAAATTGATTTTGATCAGCTCGACGACCATCGTTTTCCTACACATGGGATCAAGGCAGAGACTAATTTATTTTTGTCTGAAGCAGGATTGGGGGCGGATCAATCTTATCAAAAGCTTGATCTTGGCTTAGCAAAGGCAACAACGGCCGGGCGGCATACCATCGTCGCAGCCCTCAAGGGCGGGATGAGCTTAGACGACAAGACACCTTACTATGATCAGTTTTCTTTGGGAGGTTTTATGAACCTTTCCGGACTCGCGCAAGATCAGCTGCGTGGAAAGAATATGGGCGTGGGGGAGCTCGTTTATTATTACAAGTTAGTTGAGACCACAGGGTTTGCTAATAAAATTTATATCGGTGGATCCTTTGAGGCCGGGAACGTTTGGGAGGATAAAAAGAATTTTGGAAAAGATCTTATTTATAGTGGAAGCGCATTTGTTGGGCTTGATACTATCTTAGGCCCTTTGTATATCGGATACGGGATGGCGGATGGTTATTCGGGACGGGCATTTGTTTATTTAGGAAAAACTTTTTAGTGACATTAAAAAAGATCCTTGTTTTCATCTTTTGTCTCCTTTTAGGGCTGTTTGTGCACGGCTGGGCAGCTCTGGCACTTTATTATTGTAGTTTTTCCTCCTTTGTTGCTCTGCGCGCGTCCTTTGCGATTATTTATCTTTCGATAGTCATACTTTTCATTCTCTTGGATCGAAGGCATTTCAGGGCTTTTTTGTTAAGCTTGCTGGGATTTGTTGTGGTCGTAATATGGTTTAGCACGATCCAACCTAAGGCAGGCGGCCATTATCCTCCTGAGCTGACCATGCCTTTTGCAGAGTTTAAGGGTGACAGGGTAACGATTTATAATGTGCGCAATTGCACCTATCGCACCAAAGAAGATTTTGATGTCCATTACGAAACGCGTACCTATGATCTTAATGATCTTAAAACTTTGGATGTCATGGTCAACTACTGGGGCATGAAGACGATCGCCCATACCTTTCTAGCTTTTGGGTTTTCTGACGGAAGATATCTTGATGTGTCGGTAGAAATTCGTCCAGAGATAGGCAAGGCGTATGATATGCTGCAAGGTTTTTTTAAGCAGTATCAGTTGATCTATATCTGGGCAGATGAGCGGGATCTGATAGGTTTACGGACTAATTATAAGAAGGAAGAGGTCTATCTTTACCGTTTAAAATTTTCTTCTGACAACACGCGTAAAATGTTCGTGAGTATGCTTGAAAGCACGAACGCTATTTATAAAAAGCCACAGTTCTATAATACGCTTACGCATAGCTGCACCAATACTTTGGTAAATAATGCTATGGCGGCAAAGATCATGAAAGTGCCGCTGTGGAAGCGCCGTTTCCTGACGGGTGACGTTGACAAACGGATGTACAAGGAAGGACTTTTAGATCAAAGCGTGCCGTTTCTTCAGCTGCGCCAACAAGCGAATATTGATGTGCGGGCTCAAGAGGCGGGTCAGGAGCCACATTTTTCACAAAAAATCCGAACTCACTTAAATTTTGTTTCCAGCTCTCCTTAAGGCACTTTTAGCCGTGATATGGCTTTTGTGGTCTTTTACTGAGCAATTTAAGCCTATAACAGATTGACAAAGCTATTTTTTAGGCTTACCATATCCCTATTGATTTAGGTCTTTGCACTGATGCAGAGATGAAAGACTAAGAGGGTGATCGAGGACCCTGTAAGCTCTAAAAGAGAATAAAGCCAGCGGAGGCGTTCCCTGGTTTTTCTTTTTAATTTCTTGTCCATCGATGGAAGACAAAAAATTCTTTTATAATCAGGCTCGTATCTTTGGCGCATCAGCTTTTATTTTGCTTTCGCTTGTGACCGGGCCTTTAGCTGGATATTTTTTAGGGGATTTTTTGGTACAAAAGTTTTCTTGGCCAGCGTATGTCGTGTTTGTTTGTATTAGTATAGGATTTCTATCAAGTATTTTTGAAATTGTGCGCATTGCTAAATTTCTATTAAAAAGGGAAGCAAGTTAATGCAAGACGCAACAGGCCTTCCAGAGTTGCCACACCTTTTTGGGCTTTTAGGGGAAGCCTATAAGGACAATGTCTTTTTATCTTTTCTTGGCCAATGGCATAATCTTTTTTCCTCGTTGTGTATCGTTATCCTTCTTTCTGTGTTCGCTTTTCTAGCAACACGCAAAACATCACTTATTCCAAGTGGTTTACAAAATGTGGCTGAATTGCTTGTTGAGGGTGTTGATGATTTTGTACGCGGGATTATCGGCGATCATGGGAGAAAATACCTCCCCTTTATCGGTACGCTTTTTATCTACATTCTTTTGATGAATTTGTTTGGTTTTATTCCTTTTATGGAATCTGCAACAGCAAGTTGGTCTACGACGCTAGCTTTGGCGCTGTGTGTTTTTTGTTATACCTTATATACGGGGATCAAGACAATGGGCCTGCTTGGCTATGTGGATCATCTAGCCGGAAAACCTCGAGGGATGCTCGCGTTTTCTATCGTGTTGCCTCTTTTCTTTTTTGCCTTGCATCTTGTTTCTGAGCTTTTAAGGCCTGTCAGTTTGTCTTTGCGTTTGCGCAGCAACATTTGGGGTGATGATCTTTTGCTAGCGATGTTGACGAGCTTTGGGTTTCAGGGGTTACCTATTTTATTTTGGAATACATTAACGGCCATACTCACAGCGGTCATTCAGGCTGTGGTTTTTAGTCTTTTAAGTACTGTTTATTTTGCACTTATTTTAAACGAAGAATAAAAGGAGGGGAATATGGACATGAGAGTTGCATTGGCGCTAGGCTTGCCGTTAGGGTTAGGCCTTGCTGCGCTAGGAACAGGGCTTGGGCTTGGTAAAGCTGTCTCTTCAGCCATGGAGGCCATGGGTCGACAACCAGAGGCATCAAACAAGATCTTGATCAACATGGTTTTAGGATGTGCCTTGATCGAGGCCGTTGTTATTTATGTTCTTGTCTTTGCATTTATGCTTTCTGGAAAATTATAATCACGAAGGCGGCGTATGGAACTTTTTAAATTGTTAGATGTCAAAGAAGTGATCGTTCAAGCGATCAATTTTTTCTTAGTCCTTTTCCTTCTTAGGGTTTTTTTATGGAAAAAAGTCCTCAAGGTTTTGGATGATCGCAAAGAACGTATTGCCTTAGAATTTAAAAATATTGAGGCGCTCAAGCAACAAGTGGCAGGGATCAAGGCTGATTATGATGCTAAGATGCTTTCTGCACAAGCCGAAGGCAAGAAGAGAATTCAAGACGCTGTTGAAAAAGCTCGTGTCGAAGCTGAAGAGATCCGTAGTCAAGCGCAGAGAGAAGCGCAAGATATTATTGAGAATGCAAAAATGAGTATGCGTCATGATATCGCCGACGCCCGTCAAGCATTAAGAAAAGAACTTGTTGACCTGACGATCCTGGCTACGGAAAATTTGATCGAGGAAAAATTGACAGAAGACCAGGACAAACGAATAGTTGAAGATTTCTTAAAAGAGATAGATGCAGGCCTATGATCAAAAATCGTGTTGTTGTTTCAAGATATGCAGAGGCCTTTATGAAATATGCCAGAGACGGTGTTGGCGTAGAGAAGGCGGCTTCTGATATCAAGGGCGTTCGAGATATCATGCGTGAAAATAACGATTTTAAGAAATGTTTGGAAAACCCAGGTATTTCGTTTGTTGATCAATGCAGCATTATTGACCAGGTCTTGGCTCAAGGGTTTTCAGACGAGATCAAGCATTTCTTAAAGTTGTTGATCCAACACAGGCGGATTGATCTCTGTTGGGATATTTCCGAATATATTCGTCTTACCTATTATCATGAAGGTCAGGAAGATGCTCTTCTGAGGACAACATTTCCGCTCGACTTAGAACTTATTAAAAAAATTGAAAATACATTTGAGAAAAGACTTAAAAAGAAGCTTAAATTTTATATCGAGCTGGATAGTCGTCTTTTGGGAGGGATACAAGTTGTCGTTGGAAACAAGATCTTTGATGGTTCGATCAAGTGGCAACTTGCTCATTTAAAAGAACGTTTAACAGCAGTTAGGGTGGATCCCGTTAGAGAATAAAATTTTTTGACGGGTTACGGTGATCCCAGTAGAAATGTCGTATTACGCCATGACATTTCTAACGGGGCTGAGGGTAAAAATAGCTGTCGGCTTTTGCAAGGCATACGCTCTAAACAAGGTGTTGGTTTTCTTTAACGGGGTGAACTAAAATGACATTACGATCAGATGAAATTACAGGGATCATTAAAAAAGAATTAGAAAAATATAAAACACGGCATACCGATGAGTCTGTCGGAACGGTTATGCAGGTGGGCGACGCTATTGCGAAAATTTACGGCCTTGATGATGTCATGATGGGGGAGATCGTTCAATTTTCCGAAAAAATTTACGGCGTTGTGCTTAACCTCGAAGAAGATAGCGTGAGCGTGGCGGTTTTTGGAACGGATAATCCGGATCGTTTAATTAGAGAAGGTGATATTGTTAAGCGAACCGGCAACATTGTCCGAACACCTGTAGGCGATGCCTTGGTCGGCCGCGTGATCGGAACCTTGGGCGGCCCTGTAGACGGCTTAGGCCCTATGGTGACGGATCGGTCTCGACCTATTGAATTTGGCGCGCCTAATATTATTGCGCGTCAGCCTGTTAAAGAACCTTTGGAAACCGGGATCAAGGCTATTGATTCCATGATCCCGATCGGCCGAGGACAGCGTGAACTTATTATTGGCGATCGCCAAACAGGAAAAACAGCCATTGCCCTTGATATGATCATCAATCAAAAAGGCAAGGGTGTTTACTGCATTTATTGTGCGATCGGCCAGAAATTATCAACGATTGTCGGCGTCAGTGATGTTTTAAAGAAAAATAATGCCATGGCCTATACAACGATCGTTTCTGCGTCCAGTCGTGCGTCCGCGTCGTTGCAGTATTTAGCTCCTTACGTTGCGACGGCCATTGGCGAAGAGGCGATGTATGCTGGTAAACACGTCTTGATCATTTATGATGATCTCTCTAAGCATGCGCAGGCTTATCGCCAGCTATCGCTTTTGTTAAGACGCCCGCCTGGGCGCGAAGCTTATCCAGGAGATATTTTTTATCTTCATTCTCGCCTCTTGGAACGATCGGCAAAATTAAATGATGAGCTAGGCGGTGGATCTATGACGGCTATTCCGATCGTGGAAACGCAAGCCGGAGATATCACAAGCTATATCCCCACCAATGTCATTTCCATTACCGACGGCCAGATTTATTTAGAGAATGATCTTTTTAACGCGGGCGTCCGGCCTGCGGTGAATGTGGGTTTGTCGGTTTCACGCGTTGGAGGCAAGGCCCAGACCAAGGCGATGCGCCAGGTGGCTTCGAAACTGAGGATCGATCTGGCTCAGTACCGAGAACTTGCGACGTTCACACAATTTGGAACAGAATTGGATAAAACTACACAAGCTCAGCTTTTACGCGGCGAACGCATGATCGAGATCTTGAAGCAATTTCAATATGCTCCTTTGTCCGTCGCAAAGCAAGTCATGATTATTTTTGCTGGAACCAATGGCTATCTCGATGGGCTTAAAGTGACATCCGTGAAGCGGTTTGAAACAGAGTTGTTTACGTTTGTGGAACAAAAATATGCTCAGTTTGAAGAAGCGCTGGAAACCAAAAAAGAGATCACGGACGAGCTTAAGGCACAGCTTGAGAATATATTAAAAGAATTTAAAGCACAATTCAAAGAATAGGCAAGTTAATGCCGCAACCGCTTAAGCAAATAAAGAATAGAATTCGTAGCGTCGAGAGTGCGCAAAAAGTGACGCACGTCATGGAGATGGTTTCCGTTGCGAAGCTTAATCAGATCGACAAAATGCTTTATGCCTTAAGGCCTTACCAAGCCGCGCTGGAGGGGATGTTTCATCATCTGATGAATGCCCAAGGAGACCAGGAGAATGTTTTTTTAAAGGCGAGAAGCGTAAAAGAAAAAGTTGTTTTATGTGTTGTCACCTCTGACAATGGGCTTTGCGGTTTATATAATCATAATATTTTACGCCTGGCAGAGCGTTTTATTAAAGAACAGGGCCCAGAGAGGGTTAAGTTGATCTTAATCGGTAAAAAAGGAGTTAATTATTTTAAAAATAAGAATATTCCTATCTTAAATCGATATGTTGGGCTCAATGGCCGCTTCGATTCTTTGATCAGCGACCAGATTACGGCGATCTTGATGAATTTGTTTTCGTCGCAACAAGCTGATGAGGTGTATGTCGCGTATACTTTTTTTAAGACAGGATTTGTTCAGGATGCCGTCCTTGAAAAGTTTCTTCCGTTGGAATTTGACCATAAGAGTGATGGTGATTATATTTTTGAACCAAACCAGGCGGATTTGGAGGATAGGCTTTTATTAAAATATTTAATTACAAAGATGCGGCTTGTGTTTTTACAAGCCTTTACCTCTGAACATGCCACCCGGAGCCTCGCGATGAGGTCCGCCACAAGTAACGGGGAAGAGCTGTTAAACGGTTTAGTGTTGCTAAGAAATAAAATACGGCAGGCAAACATTACTCAAGACATGTTGGAGATCATCTCCTCGTCTGAGGCACTCAAAGGATAAACTTATGTCTATTGGCGAAATCATACAGGTTATTGGCCCTATCGTTGATGTTAAATTTCCAGATAATGAAGGCCCTCAGCTTTTAAATGCTATTAAGATCGAAGAACAAGAGCGCAAAATTAATCTGACGATCGAGGTTGCGCAGGATATTGGAAACAATACTGTTCGTTGTATTGCCTTAGGTCCGACAGAAGGGTTGGCTCGTGGAATGAAGGCGAGAGACACGGGTTCTCCGATTACCGTCCCCGTAGGGCCGCAAACCTTGGGCAGGATTTTTAATTTATTAGGCGAGACGATCGATTCCGGAGGTGCTTTGCCTCTCCCTGATCAACGAGATTCCATTCACAAAGGTTCCCC
>JBAYLJ010000036.1:0-8473 GCA_041664145.1 Candidatus Omnitrophota bacterium
AAGATTTTTTGCCTTAAGTTTTAACAGGCTTTGAATATCCTCAATGGTTGAAATGCCTCCTGAGGCGATCACATTCATTTTGGTCAGTGCCAAGATTTGTTGCAAGCTTTTGATGTTAGGGCCTGCAAGCATGCCGTCAGTGGCAATGTCAGTAAAAATAAGTGTTTTGAGGCCTATTTTTTCAAGGCGTGGAACAAGATCAACAGCTTTGATGTTTGAAACCGTTGTCCATCCTTTTGTTGCTACAAGACCATTGCTGCAGTCAAGACTGACGGCAATTTTATCACCCCATTTATTTAGCGCTGTTTTTAAGAAATCAAGATCTTCAATGGCGCGTGTTCCCAAGATCGCTCGCGTAACATGAGCAGAAAAAACCTTTTCGATGGTTTTGATATTGCGCATGCCTCCGCCCATTTGAATGGAAATATTAGTTTTTTCAAAGATCTCTTTAACGCAATCAAGATTTTGCGGGTTTCCTTCTTTGGCGCCATCAAGATCTACGATATGAATAAGCTTTGCCCCATCGGCAATCCATTTTTTTGCAACAGCGAGAGGATGTTGATCATAAATCTTTTCCTGATCAAATTTTCCTTGGGTGAGGCGAACAACTTTGCCGTTTTTAATGTCAATGGCTGGGATGATGATCATATCTTAAGATGACAAAAGTTCTTTAAAATGGTTAATCCGTTCCTTTGGCTTTTTTCAGGATGAAATTGTACTGCAAAAAGATTATCCTTCCATACCGATGATGTAAAGCGGCGCCCATAATCTGTCGTTGTAGCAACAACATCCTTTTGCGACGGTACAACAAAAAATGAGTGACAAAAATAGAAATTTGTTAACGGCTTGATTCCCTTAAATAGCGGACAGTTTGGTTTTTCAATTTCAATTTCATTCCATCCCATATGTGGAACTTTAAGATTTGTAAAGCGTGTTACTTTGCCAGGCAAGATCGAAAGGGTTTGAACCTCGCCCCCTTCTTCGCTTTGCTCAAAGAGAAGTTGTAGCCCAAGACAAATACCCAAGAAAGGTTTTCCTGATTTGATAAAGGCTTTTATGGGATCAACAAGACCCAAAGTTTCTAGACGCTTCATGGCGGGTTTAATAGCGCCTACACCCGGCAGCATAACCTTTTCTGCACTAAGAATATCCTGGGGTTTGTCGGTAATACAGGTTTTGGCACCGACGTGTTCAAAGGCTTTTTGAACACTACGCAGATTCCCTGTCCCGTAATCAATAATGGCAATCATATCGGCCTTTTCATTGTTAATGTTGTTAAGGAAGCCCGATATAGCGACCTTTGTATGCTGGAAAAAAGGCCATATAATTGACTACCTTAATGTTTAAAATATAACAAAGGTCAATTAATCAATAATTCCTTTGGTGGAAGGAATTCCTTTGCGACGTGTATCGATCTGGACTGCCTTGTCCAAGGCAAGGCCAAGGGCCTTAAAAACTGTTTCAAGGGTGGTGTGCAAATCTTCGGATACATTGTTAATGTTAACGATCAGGTTCGCTCCTAGGTGGTTTGCAAACGATTCTAAGAAATGTTCAAGGTAGGCCAAGGTATAACCGTCTTGCTTGATTCCTTTTAAGAGTCCTAGCCCGTCGATCTTGCAATACCCTCGCCCGCTTAAGTCAATAATGACTTCCGAGAATGTGGCCTCCATGGGCGCGGCAGCAAAGCCAAAGCGTCGAATTTTAGAGCGATCGCCCAAGGCCTTTTTAAATAATTTTCCCAAGACAATGCCAACGTCTTCATTGGTGTGATGAATGTCAATGTTGGTGTCAGCTTTTTTTACTTCAAGTTTAAGATTAAAATGACCATGAAAAGCAAAAAGCTCAAGCATGTGGTCAAGAATGCCGATATTGGTCTTAATTTTTGTTTCGCCGCATCCGTCGATATTAAGCTCTGCAACAATCTCTGTTTCTTTGCTTTTGCGGCTTTCACTTGCGACGCGAGGTTTTTTAAAAGTAAACATAGTGTTCCTTTCTTACTTGAAGCGGATCTGAACCGATTCGTTATGCTTTGTAAGCCCTTCAAGAAGAGCTATTTTTTGGAGCGGTTCACGGATAGCTTCAAGGGCTTTCTTGGAATAAGAGATAATATGGCTTGTCTTTTTAAAATCAGAAACAGAAATGCCAGAGAAAAAGCGTGCTGTTCCAAGCGTGGGAAGCACATGGCTTGGCCCGGCAATATAATCTCCGACGGCCGTTGGACTAAATGGTCCTAAAAAGATCGCTCCAGCATTCTGAATTTTGTTGGCGATGCCGGTGGCATTATTCGTTAGGATTTGAAGATGTTCCGGAGCAATCTTGTTGGCAATGTCAATGGCTTCAGCAATATTCTTTGCACAGATCGCATAGCCGTTGGGGATATGTTTTCGAAGATCTCGAGCCAGTTTTTTAGAGGTTGTGATCAAGATGGCAAGCCCTCCGAGATGTTCAGCCTGGGATTCTAGGTCTGCCAAAATATAATCAGGGTTGCTGTGACGACTTGCAATAATGGCAAGCTCGCTTGGACCAGCAAGCATATCAATATCAACATATCCAAAGAGCTGTCGTTTGGCTTCCGTGACGTACATGTTTCCAGGGCCGATGATTTTGTCAACCTTTGGGATCGTTTTTGTCCCTAGGGCAAGAGCGGCAATGGCCTGGGCTCCTCCTATTTTGTAGATTTCATTGACCTTTAAAAGATTAGCTACAGCTAAAATATAGGGATTGATGTGTCCGGTTTTATCCGGCGGTGAAGCCAAAACAATGCGTTTAACCCCAGCAATTTTTGCAGGGATCACGGTCATGTAGACAGAAGAAACTAAAGGTGCTGTTCCCGCGGGGATATAGATCCCTACAGAATCAAGAGGTAAGATTTTTTCCTTTAAGAAGGTGCCATCGCTGTCATTGACGCGGCATGGTTTTTTAACTTGTTTTTCGTAAAAAAGAGAAACATTGTTAATGATGAGCTTTAACGTTGTGATAAAATCGCTTGTGATGTTTTGATAGGCTCCGCTGATTTCTGCTTCGGCGACTTTGAGCTGTTTTTGCGTCAGTCTTACCTTGTCAAAACGTCTGGTGTATTTGATCACGGCATCATCGCCGTTAAGCTTGATATCGTCAATAATGCGACGGACTTTTTCTTCGATATGCTTTTTTCGGGCATACAGATTTCGATCGTAAAGTTTTTGAAGTCCTGCAGACGTTGGTTTTAAGATTTTCATGTGTTTTTCTCTTTGATCAGTTTCTCAATATACTGAAAAGTTTTGTTAAGATCAATTTTTTCTTTTGTCCCTGCTTGGGCTAATTGAGGACGCCCGCCTCCGCTTGCGTTAATCTCTTGGGAAACCTTCGCGATGATGTCGTTGGCTTTGATGTCCTTGGCAATAAGATTATCCGTAACGCAAACAATGAGTGAGGTGCCGTTTTCATCTTGAGCCCCAAGCGCGATGATGGCTGATTTTGCTTTTTGTTTAATTAAATCAGCAATTTTTCGTAACGTATCAATATCCATTTTTCCTAAGCTGGTTGCGATATAGGCAATCGTTCCAATATGCTTAGCTTTCTCAATCATCTCGTTTAAAGATGATTTGATGGTTTCAATCTTAGAACGAGAAAGTTCTTGTTCGAGATCTTTCATTCTTTTCATCTGGGTTTCGAGCCTAGAAATTGTTTCTTCTTTGGGCGATTTGAGTATCTTTGCAATTTTTTCAATCTGTCCTTCCATATCGTGAATAAGCTTGAGCGCAGGACGTCCCGTGGTCGCTTCGATACGGCGTATACCTTGGGCAATCGCACTTTCGTTAAGAATTTTAAAGATGCCGATCTGTCCTGTGTTGTCCAGGTGGGTTCCGCCGCATAATTCTTTTGAGGCCTTGTCGACAGTAACAACACGCACATCGGCATGATATTTTTCAGCAAAAAATGCAAGGGCGCCCTCCCTTTTTGCCTCAGGAAGAGACATTTGCTTTTTATTGACCGTAAGGCATTGCTGAACATAGCTGTTCACGGTATCTTCAATAGTACAAATTTCTTTTTCTGTTAACGCTTTAGGGTGCGTGAAATCAAAACGCAATTTATCTTCTGTGACGAGTGATCCTTGCTGTTGAACGTGATCGCCTAAGACTTGACGTAAAGCAGATTGTAAAAGATGCGTGGCCGTGTGATTGCGCATAATATCAAGACGTCTTTCTTGATCAACCTTTGCCATCAAGATATCACCAACAGTGATGGAACCTTTTGTTATTTCAGCGCAATGGATGAAGATATCAGAAATTTTATTGGTTTGTGAAATGTTGATATTGGTGCTTTCTGTTGTGAGGGTTCCCGTATCGCCAACTTGTCCACCAGATTCACCATAAAACGGTGTCTTGTCCAAGATAATTTTAATTTTGGCTGGCGCTTGAGCTTTTTTTACAGATTTGCTGTCAATAAAAAGGCCGATGACTTTTGCCTTGCATTCATTTTGATCATAGCCGACAAAGATTGTTTTCGGCATATTGTCACAATTAATTTCTGAGGCTGTAAAGACATCACCGGTCATTTTGCTAGAGGCACGGGATTGTTCGCGTTGCTGGTTCATGAGTTTCTTATAATAATTGAATCCTTCATTCCAAACTTCATTAAATTCGTCATCGCTCCACTTTTTATCAAAGGCGTATCTGACAACAGGCGTTAACGTTCCAATTGTTACTCCGTGAGTACCATGGTAGCTAAAAAGAAGCTCGCCAAGATTTTCTTTTAGCTCAGGATTTTTTTTATCGTTTTCATATTTTTTAGATAGTTCTGAAGCTTTGTTGTCAACAGCTGGAATCTTTTCTACTCGCAGTTTAATGTAGTTGATCTCTGTATTTTTTATATGATTTGAGATCATGCTCTGTTTTTGCTTTAATTCAGGATATGCATCACCCATCGCTTCAACTACAGACGGGACCAGCTTAAAGACAGATGGTTTTGTCATATTTCCGCCGCAACGTATTGAAATATCCGACGCAGTAATAATAAGTTTTTTTATTATGTATCCACGTTCAGTATTTGAAGGAACAACACCGTCACATATTCCAAAAACAATCGCTCTTATGTGGTCAGCGAGAATATACTTTTCATTTTGCTCAATCGTTGTTTCCTTTAGTTTGATATGTTCATCAATAGCCTTAAAGATTGGTTCAAAGAGATCAATGTCGAAGTTTGTTTTTTTACCCTGCACAACAGCAGCCAAGCGCTCTAATCCCATGCCCGTATCAATATTTTTATTTGGTAATGGTTTTAAGGTGCCATCTTCTTGGCGATTGTACTGGGTAAAGACAAGATTCCAAATCTCGGCAAAGCGTCCGCAGCTGCAATCCGGATCGCAGTTTGGGCTCTTGCAGCCGACATCAACGCCGTAGTCATAAAAGATTTCAGAACATGGGCCGCAGGGGCCATTGGGCCCTTTTTGTTTTGCTTCTGATGGCCAGAAATTGCTCTTATCACCAAGCTCAACGATTCTTTTGGGATCAAGCTTGATGTCATTTAGCCAGATAGCTTTGGCTTCTTTGTCTTCATGGTAGACAGAAACCCATAGTTTTTTTGGATCAAGGCCAATGACTTTTGTAAGAAATTCCCATGCCCAGGCAATAGCCTCCTTTTTAAAGTAATTCCCGAAAGAGAAATTGCCGAGCATTTCAAAGAAGGTGTGGTGAAAAGCTGTTACGCCTACCCTGTCAAGATCGTCTGTGCGAAGGCATTTTTGAGAGGTTGTAACACGGGACAGCCCATCGGTTTGGCCTAAAAATTGTTTTTTAAACTGCTGCATGCCAGCGGTTGTGAATAAAACCGTAGGATCGTCTTTGGGAACCAGAGAATCGCTTGTGATGATCTTATGTTCTTTGGAAGCAAAGAATGCTAGAAATTTTTTACGAATGTCATTTGTCGTCATAGGTGTGAACGATTCTTAAGGCAATATTTTGAGAAAATCCTTTTCGCAGCAGAAACCCGTAGATCCGTCGCTGAAGAACAGCTTTTTCGAGATCTTTATAGCGCTTGATCCTTTTTTGCGCTAAATCGCGCGCGACGCGCTCCTCATCATAACCAACAAGGGTTTCATCAATTGTTTCTGCGATAATGGTATCGAGAATCCCCTTTTGCTTAAGCTCGGCGATGATACGGTGTTTGCCGTAGCCGTTGGCGATGCGCCAGTTCATCCAATCATGTGCAAACTTGACATCATCTAGTAATCCAAGATCGCCAAGATAAGTAACAACGTTTTTTATAGCTTCTAAGGAAACCCTTCTCTGCCTTAAACGCTCTTCAAGCTCTTTAATGCTTCGTGAGCGTATCTTAAGAAGCCTAAAGCAATATTGTTTTTCCTTAGAAAATGGCTGGTCGATTGTTTTAGGCACGGCCTAAAGTTATTTCGCGGTGATGACTTTTTCGCGAACTTTCTTTTCAATTTGAGCTAAGATCTTTGGGTTTTCTTTTAAAAACGTTCTTGCGCTTTCACGGCCTTGGCCGATCTTTTCTGTTTCATAGGAAAACCATGATCCTGATTTAACGATCAAACCTTCTTTGATACCTAGGTCTAAGACGTCGCTTAGGCGTGAAATGCCTTCATCGAAATAAATTTCAAACATGGCTTCACGAAAAGGAGCGGCCACTTTATTTTTAACAACTTTAGCTTTGACGAGATTACCGACGATCTCTTCGCCTTTTTTGATGCTTTCAATACGGCGAAGGTCAATGCGCATGGAGGCATAAAATTTCAACGCACGTCCGCCGGTGGTTGTTTCCGGAGAGCCAAACATGACACCGATTTTCATGCGGATTTGGTTGATGAAGATTACGCATGTCTTTGATTTGCTGATGGCCGCGGTGAGCTTACGAAGGGCCTGCGACATGAGCCTTGCCTGAAGACCCATGTGTGAGTCTCCCATTTCGCCTTCAATTTCAGCGCGTGGCGTTAAGGCGGCAACAGAATCAATCACAACAAGATCAACAGCGTTTGAGCGGACAAGGGTTTCCGCGATTTCAAGGGCTTGCTCCCCTGTGTCGGGTTGCGAAATCAAAAGATCATCAAGTTTAACACCGAGTGTTTTTGCATAGGAAGAATCAAAGGCATGTTCAGCGTCAATGAATGCCGCAACGCCACCCTGTTTTTGGATCTGGTTAATAATGCTTAAGGTCAGGGTTGTTTTTCCCGAAGATTCTGGGCCGTAAATTTCAATGACACGTCCTTTGGGAACGCCGCCTACGCCCAGCGCAGCATCTAGAGCGATGGATCCAGTTGGGATACATTCGACGTGAGAAGAGACATTTTGGCCAAGGGTCATGATCGATCCTTTACCAAATTGTTTTTCAATTTGCGTTAAAGCAAGTTCAAGGGCTTTTTTCTTGTCAGCGTGTAGTTGTTCTGTTTTTTTGTCAGCGTGTAGCTGTTCTGCTTTCTTTTCATCTTTCATATCATCCTCCTATGGTTGTTGTACGAGATGTAGAAGTGAATTATACAAGAGGTCTTTTAACTTGTCAATTGCTAAGCCCGC
Source organism: Candidatus Omnitrophota bacterium (assembly GCA_041664145.1). Lineage (GTDB taxonomy): Bacteria > Omnitrophota > Gorgyraeia > Zapsychrales > Aceulaceae > CALGLP01. The sequence goes on from JBAYLJ010000036.1 coordinate 7,512, forward strand.
ATAAGGCGCGTCTAATCCTTTGCCGTAAAAAGCTTTATGATCTTTGAAAAAAAAGATTAAACTTTTTATTAATAATACTATTACATATATTAGTGAAATTTAGGAACGTAAGGAAAGCATGAGATAAGAGATGGCGCAAATCGCGGCGGTTTCAACTTTTAAAACTTGAGGTCCTAAGCTGATCGGTAGGCACTCCTTGTCTAGGGCAAGGCTTATTTCCTCGTCGGTGAAATCCCCTTCCGGGCCGATGAAAAGATAGATCTTGCTAGCCTTTTTTAATTGGTCCATAGAAATATCCGTAAAACGTTTTTTATTTTCACGCAAAGAGCCAATGAGGCTTATGTCGTTGGATGTAATCGTTGTTAGCATTTCTTCAAAAGTCATGATGGGATGGATCTCTGGCAAAAATGAACGCTGCGATTGTTTGCAGGCATTTACAGCGACTTCAAGAAAGCGTTTTGTTTTACGCTGAAGGCTTTCTATCGATCCTGTCATTTCCGTGCGGGCTGTTTTTAAAGGGATAATTTCATCAACGCCAAGTTCTGTGCATTTTTCAATAATGGTCTCAAATTTTGCTTTTTTTGGGATCGCGCAGGCAAGCGTTAGAAGTGGATAGGTTTTTTCTTGAGTTAAAAAGGAAAGTGTTTCAATCTCAATTTCCCTTTTCGAAGATGAGCTGATGACACCTAAGGCCTCAAGCCCTTGACCGTTAAAGATTGTGACTTGAGATTCTTTTTTCAGGCGTAGAACATCGACAAGATGGTGGATCTCCTCTTTAGAAAGCATTTTAATCTTGTTTTGATCTTGGGTTAAGGAAGGATAATAAAATCTATGCATGGTTTATTTAAATTCGGTTTAAGAAAGCGCGTCGCTTTTATTAAGCGACGCGCTCTTTGATCTTTTCTAAAAATGATTAACGTGCATTTACGACGACCACGAAACTATTCCATCTCATTTAGTCA
>JBAYLJ010000037.1:0-8347 GCA_041664145.1 Candidatus Omnitrophota bacterium
CCATGGAGCCCATCGGCATTTCTATTTTAGCGCTAACATCATCAAAGCAAATTCAATTTGGCGCATCGTTCATTAAGAATTTAAACGATCAAAATCCGGACTTCGCGGCCAAAGAACTCGCCAAAAAAGTATTAAAAGATTTCGGGATGAACCCTCGACAACTTTCTATCATTTTTTCTGATGGCCTCTCCGAGAAAGGACCTCTGCTGTTAAAAGGATTGAAAGAATCCTTTGGCCAATTTTCCTCCATTGTTGGGGGCGGAAGCTTTGACAATTTTCAATTTACAAAAACATATCAATTTTTTAATAGTGAAGTCATGACGGACTCTGCCTGCGCGATGATGCTTGGCGGGCAAATCGCCATCGGCCTATCAAGCCAACACGGATGGAAACCATTGGGCAAGCCTCGCGTTATAGAAAAATCCGAACGAAACATTATCCATAAGATCAATGGCAAAAAAGCGATCTCCCTCTACGAAGAATTCTTAGGGGAACAGTCCATGGCTCTTTTCCTCAATCGACAAAATCGTATACGCCTTTTTTATCCTCTAGGCATCTTGATTGAAGACCAAAAAAAATACCTCATCCAGCATATTATTGACGTTCTAGAAGACGGAAGCTTGGTTTGCCAGGGCGAAATTCCCCAAGGAGCCGAAGTGCATATCATGATCGGCAACAAAGACTCCTGCATGCAAGCAGCCGCACAGGCTGCCAAAGAAGCCAAAGAAGCGCTTTTAGGAAAAACACCCGAGCTTATCCTTGTGTTTGAGTCTGCAGCTCGCCAGAAATTATTGGGCCGCAATGTTTTCCGTGAGATCCAAGCCATTAAAGAAGTCTTTGGAGATCATATTCCTATTTTTGGAATGTATGCTTATGGGGAGTTTGGGCCGCTCAATACCATTGCGCACGGAAGCCCTTGCTTCTTACAAAGCGAAACGATCAACATCTTAGCCATAGGACAAAACAAAACGTATTAGGTTTTCATCTTGCAAAGAAAAAACGAAGATGCTAGTCTCTTGATAGCGTAAAAAAATGAAGGCCTTATGTTAAATATCACAAGCTCAACTATTGATACCACCATTTTTGCCCTTATCGGGGTGATCGTTCTTGGCGCCCTCGGAGCCCTGATTTATTTTCTTATTAATAAGATCGATCAAGTCAAAGAGCTCCAAGATGCTCTCAAGAAGCTAAAGCTTTCCTTTAACAGCCTTGACGAACAAGCCAAGCTTATCTTAAAAACAGACCTCGAGCTTAACCGTGCGCAAGAAGAACTCGACCGGCGTCTTGCGAGCCTTGACGCCCTTCAGAGGACATCACGTCTCATCAGCACCACGCTTGACGAAGAAGAGATTTTTAAAAGACTCGACAAGTCTCTCATGCTCCAGCTCGGATTTGAAAAGATCCTTGTGTTGACTCTTAACGAAGAAAAGGAACTTAGGATGAGGGTGTGTCATGGCTTTTCTCGAGAAAAAACAGAACAGATTTGCGAAGAATTCCAGAAAAACGCATCCTTTCATTCTTTTTTTCAAGAAGGCTCTACCTTCTCTTCCGCGACAGCTTCAAAACAAAAAAAAGAGAAAATCATTGCTCTGTTTGCGGTTAATCATTTCATTCTCTCCCCCATCCTCACTCAAGACGGAACCATTGGGCTTATCTTTGTAGGCAATCAATCAGAGACAACCATTATTTCTGAGGCTGACGAAGAAATGATTTCGATCCTTACCAACCAAATCGGCCAGTCTCTCGAAAATGCCAAGCTATTTGAAGAAGTCTATACTTCCCGTCAAGAACTCGAATTAAAGATTCAGGATCGTACGCGAGAGCTCGCGCTGGCGCTAGAAAAAGTACAAAAAATTAGCCGAACAAAGTCTGAATTCGTCTCCTCGGTCTCCCATGAGCTACGCACACCGCTCACCTCCATCAAAGGCTACGCAGCGATCCTCATGTCAGGGCGCCTTGGCGAGATCCCAGAAAAAGTCAAAGAACGCTTAGAAAAAATCAACAAACACTCTGACAGCCTTGTTGAATTTATTAATGACCTTTTGGACATTTCAAGAATTGAATCAGGCCGCGTAGAGATGAAGTTTGAAAAAGTCAACGTTAAAACATTAATTGATAACGTGCGCGACCTCCTGGCGCCTCAAATGAGAGAAAAGAATCTTGCCTTTACTGTTGATGTAGCGCCGGACTTGCCAGAGATCATGGCTGATGAAAAACAAATAGAACGAGTCTTGATCAACCTTTTGAGCAATGCCGTTAAATACACGCCCAAAGGAACCATTACGCTGCGCGCTTCTGCTAACGAAAAAGAGATTTTAGTCGAGATCGAAGATACTGGGGCAGGGATGCGCCAAGAAGACCAAGCAAAACTTTTTACAGAATTTTATCGCGTTGAAAATGAAATGAATCAAAGCATCAAGGGAACAGGTTTGGGCCTGGCCCTGGTAAGAAACATTATCAATGTCCATCAGGGAAGAATATGGGTCACAAGCGAACTTAACGTGGGGACAACGTTTCATTTTACAATTCCGCTTGAGCGGCAAAAACAACAGATAAAAGAAAAAGATGAAGCGGTAGGCTCCTAAAAGAAGGGTTGCATCAAAGATGAGTCATTTAAAAATTCTAACGATTGACGATGATCCTGACATTCTCGATGTCCTTGAATTAACGCTCTCCGACCAATATATTGTCTTTCAAGGCTCAAACGGCGAAGAAGGCTTGAAGCTGGCGCACGCCCATGGCCCGGACTTAATCATTACCGATTACAAAATGCCTGTGATGGACGGCCGAGAATTCTGTAAGGCGCTCAAAAAAGATGTTTTCTTGCAACATACACCTGTGATCATGCTCACCGGTAAGGGCGAAGTCAAAGACAAGGTAAGCGGACTTGAAGCTGGAGCCGATGACTATGTTGTTAAGCCCTTTGAACCCAATGAACTTCTTGCACGAATTAGCATGATCTTAAGAAGGACCAAGCGTAGCCTCGACGCTAATCCCCTCACGCGATTGCCAGGAAATAATTCCATTATGGATGAATTGCAATACCATATTCAAAGCAACAAGCCCTTTGCCGTCGGCTATGCTGATCTTGATAAATTCAAGGCTTACAACGACATCTACGGTTTTGAACGAGGTGACGAAGTTATTAAAAAAACAGCTCATATCCTTATTAATGCCATTCAAAAAAAAGGAACAGCAGACACCTTTGTTGGACATATCGGCGGCGATGACTTTGTTTATGTCTGCGAAGATCGCCTGGCCGATGACATTGCGAAAGAAATTATTAAAGAATTCAATGCCCTTGTCCCATCTCTTTACAGCGAAGAAGATGGCAAGCGCGGATACATCATAGCTAAAAATCGACAGAATGAAGACGTCAAAATAGGCCTGCTCTCCATTTCGATCGGCATCGTCAGCAACATCAATCAACCCATCAAGCACGTAGCCCAAGTCGCTGAAATTGGCGCCGAACTCAAGCATTACGCCAAGGGGATCGAAGGAAGTTCTTTTGTACGGGACAAGCGAAAAGAAAGCTGATAGCCTTCCTTAGATTTAATCCGAAGGCAAAACGATCACCATCTCATCTGTTTTCAGCAATTCTCTTAAAAACTCATACAAAATATAAAAATTTAAATGGCGAACATTTCTGTGATTTAAGAAAACAAAGGAGTGGCTAAATCCAGGAACTGTGCTTTCGGCAATTTTTACTTTCCAAAATGGATAAGAAATGTCCCCAGAAGGAATACTACTTTTACTTCGAATTTTTACGAATCCTTTATAAGAAATAAATCCGTTCTCTTTGCCTTCTCGAAAAAATTCCTGCAGTTTGATTGGAGTAACCTGACTCATGGATGAACGATAATCTACCCCCCGATCATTAGCATATGTGCGAAGGGTGCATATTTTTTTAACGATCTCTTCATAAACCATAATGGACCCATGCTGAAAAACTATCCTCAAGGGAAGCTCTTGCTTGTATCCTGTGATCCAAACTTTTTCCCCAGGATGCAGCTTAATATTATAAAACTTTATATCGTCTTTCAAAAGATATCCATTTTGAAAATAAGACAACGACGCTACAGCCATCCAAATAAACAGGCTAAAAAAGACCCACGCACGAATGCTGTTTCGAAACAAAAAAGTTGTTAAAGTAGGGATCCCATATAGCAATAAAAGCAAAAAATATTTTTGGCCAGGCTCTGCTACAAAAAACTTGTAAAAACAATACGCTCCTGTCGCAAGAAAAAAGATCCAAAAGAAACTTTTTCTATAAGAAATCGGTTTTTTTACTGGATCATAGTTCAAAAAGAAAATTAGCGCCGCTAATGACAGAAGAAACTCTTTTGTTAATGGCCCGCCATCGATAAGATTGCTTAAAAGAGAAAAAGAGCTCATGGCGTAGAGAGGTAGGAATAAAACAGCACGCCTTCCCCACAAAGTCATCTTGCTCGTTAGTGCAATCAAGAAAAAGAAAAATAAAACGACATAAAGCAACGCTGCAACAAGATAGACCGCTAAGGGGAAAATAGAAAGAAAGGGATAGCCTGCCCCTATAAAAAGGCCTCCTGCGTCTATGTTCTGCAGATCAATCCGAGCAAAGAAACCTTTAATGCCGAACAAAGAAGCCAGGCAATACCAAACGGCCTTCAAGCTATGGGAATGATAAAAAGCAGTCACATCCCCAATGCCACCATTAACAAAGATCCAATATTTTGCTTTTACAGAGAATGGAAGCTCATAAACGTGCAAAAAATAAAAATGCAGAAAAATATTCAAAAATGCTAAAAGAAATATAATAAGAAAAATAGACTGTGGGGCCTTGACAAAACGAGGCACTTTACGAACAATTCCTTGCTCAGCCACAAAAAAAAGGATCAAAGCATAAAAAAGAAAAAAAAGAGTCTTGATGTGATAGCTTGTTGCTGTGGCAAAAACAGAAACAATATCGGCAAGAAATTCTACGAACGAAGGATTAATAAGGGAGAAGGTAAACAAAAAGAAGGCGATAAAAAAAAACGATGTTGAAAAAAAGACCTCAATTGCATGCTCCACCCATCGAGAGGCAGGTGCTATCCTCGCTACAGCACACTCCCGCATTAAAGACATCACAACTACCTCCCGGAAGCATACATCCCGAAGAAGTCGACTGACAAGATCCAGCCCCGATAGAAGGGTCATTGGTAGGCTGATACCACGCATATTGAATATATTTCCAGCAACAACCATCTGCAGTAGGACAATCATTATATGTAAAAGAGGTGCAATCCGCACCGCACGGTCCGCCGCTCGCCGCAACAGTAGTAAATTCTGGCTCATCCCCCATGACCTCATTGCTGACCTTATTAAAATAAAGGTCCAAACCGTTTCGCACTCTTCCTTGAGGCGCAAAGAATGTTTTAAAGGAAGCAAAAACAATTAAAGCGCAAATCGTCAAAAGAAGCATGTATTCAATCGCTGTTTGCGCTTTCTTAACAATGACCTTTTTTTGTTCTCTTTTTTTCATCATGCGCCCCCTAAAGATTTTAAATATTTAATAGTTTCTTTTGGCTTGTCTGATCCAAAGAAATAACTTGCTGTCGCCAAAATATTTGCCCCGGCCTTAACGGCTTCGGGAGCCGTAAGATGATTGATCCCTCCGTCAACGGCAATGTCACCTTTGAACATTCTTCGGAGTTGCTGAATCTTTGACAGAGCAACCGGCATAAACTTTTGCTTGGCAAAACCAGGATTGACCGACATGATAAGAACGCCGTCAATTGCTTCCAAAAGAGGCTCAATGCAAAGCGGCGTCCCGGGATTTAAAACCATAAAAACTTTTTTCCCGTTATCCTTAATACGCTTGATATCCTTTAAGGCTTCTTTCCTATCAATAGAATCTGTTTTCCGCGTATAACCATCGGCTTCTTTTACCAAGCATCCTGAACTTGCATAACATTCAGCGTGGATAGAAATAATATCTGCTCCGGCCTTAAGAAAGGGGTCAATATACATGCCAGGGTTTTCAATCATCAAATGCGCATCCACAGGAAGCTTGGTAACCGATTTGATCGCCTCAACCATCAGGGGGCCTACGGTTATGTTAGGAACAAAATGCCCATCCATGACATCAACATGGAACATATCAACGCCGGCTTCCTCACACTTTTGAACCTCTTGGGCCAAATGCATAAAATCCGCGCAAAGAATACTCGCGCTCACCAAAACAGGTCGAAGCAAAATTAGCAACCCCTTTCTTTCAAATCTTTATAAAGAAAATACCCAAATGTGATCGGAAAAATTCCTAAAAATCCATTAACTAAATTATCTAGAATGCTCGCTGTAATAGGGTCCCATCCAACTTTGGAAGGAAAAATGCGATGAATGATCAATCTAAAAATACCAGAAACAACAAAAAAGATTAGGCCTGCGACAAACGACTTACCGACAAATTCCCAGAAATAGGGCTGAATGATCTTGCGGCTTGACACGAGAGCTGATAGCCCTTGCTGTTCATCTAAGATAAAAGCTATCTGTGCAAACGAATAAAAAAGAGCAAAAACAATTCCTGGAACAATAAAAAGAAGAGACCAAAGGCTGACCTTCAAAAGAACCCAAAAAATGACAATGCAAAAAGGCCCCAAGAGAGCGCTAGAGGCCTGATACGCCTCTTTAGCTGAAAGATTCTTTTTCTCGTCGCAAGCCTTTATTTTCTTAATGATCGCAATAGAAAAGATCATTGTGGCTAAAAAAACAGCGGTAATAAAACCAGCCAAAGAAACAATAAAAATAATAGTTGAAAGAACGCTCTTGCCAGCGGAAAGAATATCCATCTTGTCCTTAAAAGCAGAGGCGGTTCCAAGGAACAGAAGGAACAGGACACAAAGAGGAATATAAACAGCCGCGACAATACTTGCTAAAGAAAATAAGTTCTGCTTGATCAAAAAAAACGTATCCTTCAAAAGCCTTCCCAAACTTTTTCTTATGGCTGGCATACTTCCTCCTTTAAAATATTTCCTTTTCTATAAAATGACCTGACGTGCTTATAGTATAACGTATTTTCTTTTGCGCCGCTAGAATTACCACAAAGCTCTTTTATTTTTGTACAATTCGATCAACAACCTTGTTCATATCAATAATCAATGTCGGCTCAAAAAAATCAGCCTGTGTTTTTACTTCTGGCCCAAAGCTAAGAATCACGCGATAAGAAGAACTCGGATCCCACTCTTCCTTCTTTCTAAATAGATATAACGTTTTACCAGAAAAAGGGTCATAATCAATGTAATGGATCTTGTAACTATCCCTCATCAGGCTCCTGATGCCGCAGGAAAAAAAACCAATAATATCATTACTAAATCTTGTTGTTAGGTTGCCATACTCATCGTCGCTTGTATAAAGATTCTTTTGATCGGGTTGAACAAAATAAACCCTTGAGAATTGGCTAAGGTCTGCCGCCTGAAGAGACTCCTGAAGGAATTTTAATTCTTCAGCGCTTGGGAAGGCGCGATAGCGAAAGGTGGTCTGGTAGGCCTGAAAAGTTCCAAAACAAACGAGGATAACAAGGATCAGGATTCTTATGATCCTTCCCGTCGACAACAAAAAAGAGGTATAGGTTGTCAGTGCCCAAAGAAAAATAAAAACACAAAAGGCTGATAACGCCATATAGCAACGATAAAAAGAAACATTCGAAGGAAAAAGGAGGTTGGGCAAAGAAGCTAGAAGAAACAAGGCAAGCAAGGCAAAAAGCTTAAAAATTCCTTCTCGTGTCTTATAGCCAAGAAGGCCTTTTCTTCCCTTTTGAATAACCGCAAGCAACATCGCCCCAGCAACAAATAAAACAAAACAAAAAGCATATTCTTTTCTTGGAATGATATTCCAAAAATTCAAAACTTTAATCGTAGGGTCCGCCAAATACCACATAACCTTTGCAAAAAGATTATTTGTCACAACGTAAGGAGAATTATCCTGTCCTAAAACATTATGAAAGAAAAACTTTTTGACAAGTTCTAAAAGAACACGATAAGCAACCATACCTAAGAAACCAACAAAAAATATCTTAGAAATCTTTATCCAGAAACGAGAAAAACCCTCTTGGCGGGAACATAAAATAAAGATCGCTGCTAAGGCCCAAAAAAACATAGCCCCGGGCTGAAAAATGCTTAACGACGCAACCATAAGAAGAACAGCGCTTAGAATAGGAAAAGAACAATAAGTCAGGATATTTTTTTTCTCTGGAGCGTTAAAGCAGAGGATAAAAGACAAGAGGCTTACTAAAATAGACATCGGATAAAAAGCCATGCCGCCCTGGCAAACCGTAATTTGAAAAGGAGGCAGCGTCAGCAACAGCACGACGATCAAAAAGGACTCTAGG
>JBAYLJ010000038.1:0-8145 GCA_041664145.1 Candidatus Omnitrophota bacterium
GTCAAAATCGTGAATGAAATAACTTATGCAGATTCTGTTCTTCTTTATCTTGTTGACGAAAAAGAGAAAAATCTTATTCTTATGGCATCTAAAACGCCGCACGCGAAAGAACTTGGCAAGGTGACATTAAAAATAGGGGAGGGTATTACCGGTTGGGTTGCCAAAGAAAGCAAAGTTGTCAATATTAAGGAAAACGCCTACAAGGATAAACGTTTTAAAGGTTTTGATATTTTGCCTGAAGATAAATATGAGGCATTTCTCTCTGTCCCCATTATATATAAAAGGAAAGCGATAGGAGTTATTAATATTCAGCACAAGAGGCCGTATCAGCATTCTTCCAAAGCGGTTAACTGTTTGTCTACCATTGCCAAGCAAGTGAGCGGTGTCATTGAGAATGCACGGCTTTATGAAGAAACAAAGAAAAAAGCTGTTCAATTTGATAAACTTATTCAAGTCAGCCAGTCAATTACGTCTGAAAGTTATTTGGATGAAATCCTCAACCTGATCGTTGTTGTTACGGCGGAAATGCTTAATTCTAAGATTTGTTCGATCATGCTTTTAGATGAACGGGGAAAAGAACTCGCGATCAAAGCGACGCAAAGCTTAAGCGAGGAATACAAGAGAAAACCCAATATCAAGGTTGAACAAAGTTTAAGCGGACAAGTTGTCAGAACTAAAAAGCCTTTGATCGTTTTTGATGTGCGCTTAGAAGAGCGCTATGCCTATCGGGATTTAGCGATTAAAGAGGGCTTAAGCTCTATGCTTTCTGTTCCCATGGCTGTAAAAGATAAGGTCATTGGAATTATCAATGTTTATACGCAAGATCCTTATGAATTTAGCCAGGAAGAGGTCAATGTTTTACAAATGGTGGCTAATCAAGCTGCGATCGCTGTCGAAAACACAAAACTTATGGAAGAGACACTCAAGGCCAAGGAAGCCCTTGAAACACGAAAACTCGTTGAACGCGCAAAAGGTGTTTTGATGAGAATGCAGGGTTTAAGTGAAGAAGCGGCGCATAAATTGATCCATAAAAAGAGTATGGATTCTTGCAAGACCATGAAGGATGTCGCCGAGTCGATCATGCTGATGGATGAATTTCAAAAAAAGTGAAATATTATTTCTTGACAAAATAAAGTCAAGCGTGTATATTTTAAACAGTTGCAGGGCAGTGAAGTCCTCTTAAATCCGTTGAAGGGTTTGAGAGGTTTTCTTTTTTTTGGGCACAGGTGTCCGATATTCTCGATAAGAGAGTGTCGGATTTTTTTTGAGCATTGTCGCTCTTTGGCAACCAATGGCGGTTGAAACATTAACATTATTAAAAGGAGATAAAATGAGAAAACAATTTCTTTTAAGTGTTGCCGCCATTATGCTAGGGGTTGGCATAGGACAGTTAGCTTTTGCAGAGGAAACAAAGACTCTTTTTGGAGATGCCTTTAAAAAGGCAGATATTCAGGTTACCGGATCCACATCGATCTATAGCAAGTATATGTGGCGTGGATTTAGGCTTTACGATGGTTATGTGAATCAGCCGAGCATTAATATCAATGCGTTTAAAGACTGGAATTTAAATGTTTGGGGTAGCTATGGTGTTAGTAATTACACGGATGCTCCTAATGCCAATGAAACAGATACAACGTTGACTTATACCCATAAGTTTGAAAACCTAAAGTTGGGCTCTTTGGCCCTTAATCCGGTTTCTTTAACGTTGGGATATATCTATTATGATTTTTCTGGAGCAGGGACCTTTAGTAAAGAATCTATCCTAGGCCTTGGGTATGATACGTTCCTTTCTCCGACGGTGACATGGTATCATGATCATGGCCGGGAAAGCCAAGGCGGCGGAGATGGAGACTACCTTGTTCTCAATCTTGCTAAAAGCCTTGAAATTGTTCCTTCTTATGGCGTTACGTTGGATTTAAGTGGTCATGTGGGATACAATAAGCATCTTTTTATCCGCGGAGAAGGCGGGGATGTGCTTTTGACAGCAGGTGTGACTGTCCCGTTAACCAAAAACTTAAAGTTTTCTCCTAGTGTTAATTGGAACGCTCCTTTTGGTGGAGTAGCCAAGGAAGTAAGCGGCGATGAATATATTGATCGCAAAGCTGAATTTTTCTGGGGAACAACATTAACCTATAATTTCTAATTTTAACTGAATTCCTAGATTTCAGGGATGGAGGATTAAAAATGTTACGTAAAAATATTTTGAGAATATTTTCGGTTTTGCTCTTTGGAGCGATTTTGGGTCTTGCCGGGCCAGGCTGGGCACAAGACGTAGCTAGCCTAGGAGTGGAGGACAAGATCGCAGCTTTGACCCAAGCTATGACAGATCAGAAGGTTGTTATGGATACTATTTGGACGCTCGTGACTGCGTTCTTAGTTTTTTGGATGAATGCAGGCTTTGCGTTGGTAGAGTCGGGGTTTTGTCGCGCAAAGAACGCGGTGAACATTTTGTCAAAGAATTTCATTGTATTCGCCGCTAGCACGATGGCTTTTTATTTTGTTGGTTGGGGATTTATGTTTGGTGATGGTAATGGATTCCTTGGCCTCAAAGGGTTGTTCTTTTTGTCCGGCCTTGACAATAGTCCAGCTGCGGGAGCCGCTTATTCCGGGGTATATTCTGCGCTGAGCTGGACAGGGATCCCGTTAAATGCAAAGTTTTTCTTTCAGCTTGTGTTTGCTGGTACGGCCGCGACGATCGTTTCTGGATGCGTGGCTGAGAGGGTCAAGTATTTAGCCTTTATCCTTTTTAGCCTTTTTTTGGTGGCCTTCATTTATCCGATCATTGGCCATTGGGTTTGGGGAGGCGGTTGGCTTGCACAAAAAGGTTTCTTTGATTTTGCTGGATCAACAGTGGTCCATACCGTGGGTGGTGTGGCGGGATTAGTAGGCATTTTGCTGCTTGGCCCTCGTGTTGGAAAATATCGCTTGGATGGCTCGGCAAGCCCAATCCCTGGACACAATATGACTTCCGCTACTTTGGGTTGTTTGATCTTGTGGTTAGGGTGGTTCGGGTTTAATCCGGGATCAACTATGGCTGCAGACGCGAAGGCTATTAGCCATATATTGAATACAACAAATTTAGCAGCTGTAGCTGGCTTGTTAACGGCCACAGCAACAGCTTGGTTAAGGCTTGGTAAACCTGATCTTGGCATGACTATCAATGGTTGTCTGGCGGGGTTAGTTGCCATCACTGCACCATGCGCGTTCGTTACTTTACCGGTAGCGCTTCTTATTGGCGGCATTGCTGGCGTATTGGTCGTGTTTGCGGTGTTGTTTTTTGATCGATTGAAGATCGATGATCCTGTAGGCGCGCTGGCTGTTCACTTGACTAACGGTATTTGGGGAACGCTTGCGGTTGGCTTGTTCGCTGTGGATAAGCTAACAGGAACGAGCACCGGAAATGGACTTTTTTATGGCGGTGGATTTAAATTACTAGGAATACAAGCCCTAGGTTCTTTGAGCGCCGTTATGTTTACGCTGGTAGCATCGTTTATTTTTTGGAAGGTGGTTAAATTTGTTGTTGGCATGCGCGTAACGCGTGAAGAAGAGATCCGCGGCCTTGATATTGATGAGCATGGCATGGAAGCTTATGCGGGTTTTGAAGTTTATTCAACACAATAAGAAAGAGGAGAATGACCATGAAGCTTATTATTGCGATGATACAACCACACAAATTAACTGATGTTAAGCAGGCACTTTTTGATGCGAAGATATATAAAATGACCGTGAGCAACGCCTTGGGCTGTGGCCAGCAAAAAGGCTATAGCGAAACTTATCGCGGGGCTGTTCAGGAAGTGAATCTGTTAAAGAAAATTCGTTTAGAAATTGCTGTAAATGAAACCTTTATAGAACCTACAATTAACGCTATAATTAAAGGCGCAAGAACGGATAAAATTGGTGATGGAAAGATCTTTGTTCTAGATCTTCCGCGCTGTATCCGCATTCGCACCGGAGAAGAAGGTAAGGAGGCCATCGGATGAGCGTCTATTTTGTCCCTGTGTTAAATGTTTTATTTCTTTTTGGTTTTTTGTATGCTGGAAAGAAATCCATAGAAAAGTTTATTTATACCAAGGAAGAATTAGTTAAAGATTTAACTTGGAAACTAAAATCAGGAGGAAGAAAAAATGTCTGAAACACAAGACAAGGGACAAGAAAAAGAAATTCAAGATCTTTACGGAGAGAAAGTTTTTAGCTTGAAGGTGATGCGTAATTACCTTTCGGAAAATGCATACAAATCTTTGAGCACAACGATTAGAACTGGTGGCGTTCTTGATCCGAACATTGCCGACGAAGTCGCTGATGCCATGAAAACGTGGGCTGTTTCCAAAGGCGCGACACACTTTACGCATTGGTTTCAGCCGCTGACAGGCCTCACCGCAGAAAAGCATGACTCCTTTATTTCTCCCGACGGAGAAGGGGGAGTTGTTGTTAAATTTTCGGGTAAAGAACTTACGCAAGGCGAACCAGATGCCTCAAGCTTTCCTTCAGGAGGCCTGCGTCCGACCTTTGAAGCCAGAGGGTATACGGGATGGGATCCTACAAGCCCTGCTTTTATTAAAGAAGGTGTCCAAAGCACAACGCTTTGTATCCCAACTTATTTTATTGGTTGGCATGGTGAAGCGCTTGACAAGAAAACGCCTCTATTGCGCTCCATGAAGGCTTTATCAAAACAAGTCTGTCGGTTGGCAGAACTTTTTGGTATTAGCAGCAAAGGTAAGCAAGCCTACGCAACTCTTGGCGGCGAGCAAGAATATTTTTTGATCGACAGAGAATACTACAATGATCGCATTGATTTGATCCAAACTGGCCGCACGCTTTTCGGTAAGGAACCTGCCAAGCATCAGCAAATGGCAGATCATTATTTTGGAGCGATCAAGACGCGTGTCATTGGTTTTATGGAAGATTTAGATAAGGAGATGTGGAGGCTCGGTGTTCCTACAAAAACACGTCACAACGAAGTTGCTCCGGCGCAATTTGAAGTGGCACCTGTCTTTGAAAGTTTAAACTTAGCCGTTGATCATAATATGCTTTGTATGGAAGTGATGCAAAAGGTCGCGGAAAAGCACGGATTAGCTTGTCTTTTGCATGAAAAACCCTTTGCCGGCGTGAATGGTTCGGGGAAGCATAATAACTGGTCTATCGTTGGTCCAGATGATAAGAATTGGCTATCGCCAGGAGAGAATCCACATGAAAATGCAAAGTTCTTGGTGACCCTTTGTGCAGTCATCAAGGCCGTGGATACGCATGCCGAGCTTTTGCGTGCTGCGGTTGCGTCTGCTGGTAATGATCATCGCTTAGGTTCGCATGAAGCACCTCCGGCGATTATCTCGATCTTTTTAGGCGATCAGCTCACAGATATTATTGAGCAAATTGAAAAAGGTGGCGCTAAGAGTTCTAAAAAAGGCGGGGTTCTTGAGATCGGCGTTGATTCTTTGCCGAAGCTGCCTCGTGACGCCACGGATCGAAACCGTACATCTCCTTTTGCTTTTACAGGAGCAAAGTTTGAATTTAGAGCTGTCGGGTCTAACATGAGTTTGGCTGGCCCCAATATTGTTTTGAATACGATCTTTGCTGATGCCTTGGATGAGATGTGTACGATTCTCGAGGCGGATAAAAAAGCTAACAGAGATTTCAACGCTTCTGTGCAGAAATTGCTTCAAAGTATTATTAAGAAGCATAAAAAAATTATCTTCAATGGTGACAATTACACTGAAGACTGGGTCAAAGAAGCTAAGAAAAGAGGCCTGGCAAACTTGAAAACAACGCCGGAAGCTCTTGTGAAGCTTGCGACTCCAGAGGCGATTGCGCTTTTTGAAAAACACAACGTCTTAACCAAGCGAGAGCTCCTTTCTCGCTACGAAGTTTATCAAGAGATGTATAAAACCATTCTTGACTATGAAGGACGACTTGCCGTAGATATGGTCAAGACGATGTTTTTGCCGGTAGCCTTAGAGTACCAAAGACAAGTTGCTGAAACAGTCAAATCTGTCGAGAGTATTAACAAGACAAAGGCCAAGGCTTCTCGTGAGTTGCTTAAAAATATCACGGATGAGATCGAGAAAGCCCTTGCGCTTGTTAGTAAGCTCGAGGACGCACTTGCAAAAGCGGATACGGCAAAAATCAAAGAAGGCACGGCGAAGTTACGTACACCGATTGATATCTTGGAGAGCTTGGTGCCGTCAGCTTTTTGGCCGGTTCCTTCTTATGCAGAGATGTTGTTTAAGTTTTAATGTCTAAGAAAATACTTTTTATTAAGCATGTTGAGGTTGAAGGCCCTGGAACCATGGGCACGTTCTTTGAGAACGCTGGTTTTCAGATTGAAGTTTTGAATCTTTATGCCAGCGATAAGCTGCCTAAGGATGTTCATAGCTTTGCTGCTGTTGTTAGTCTCGGCGGGCCAATGAATGTTTATGAAGAAGAGAAATATCCTTTTTTGAGAAAAGAAGATCTGTTCATTAGAAAAGTTCTTCAAGAAAATATTCCTTTTTTAGGCATTTGTTTAGGTTCACAGCTTTTGGCAAAGGCCTGTGGGGCAAAGGTGGTAAAGTCTCCGGTGCCCGAAATCGGTCTTTTTGATGTTTTTTTTAAGCCGCGCAGCGTAAACGATATGATTTTTAGAAATATCAGACAATCGTTTAAGGTCTTTCAGTGGCATGAAGATATGTTTGAAGTTGCGCCTAAGGCTATTTTGTTATTAGGATCTGTAGCGTGTCCGCACCAGGCTTTTCGCATAGGGGACAAGGCTTATGGATTTCAGTTTCATATTGAAGTTGATCGCGCGATGATGATCGCGTGGATGAAAGAATATTGGAGATTGAACGATGTTTTGGATTGTGAGAAAGCTCGGGACATTTTGTCGCAATATGATGAGACATTCTCGAAGTTCCATCAAACTGCCGAGCAAGTTTACAAGAATTTTGCGGCCATTATAAAGACAACGGATTAGTTTTTTTATCTATCCATGCCTAAGGATTAGGCACAAGAAATGAAAACGATACGGATCGCTTTAGCGCAGGTTAATACGACGGTTGGCGATTTGGCGGACAACAAGAAAAAGATTCTTGATTGTGTTGCCAAGGCGCAGCGCATGAGCGTCGATGTTGTTGTGTTCCCTGAGCTTACTATTCCAGGATATCCGCCGGAAGATTTGCTTTTAAAGAAGCATTTTGTTAGCGACAATTTGCGCATTTTAAAAGAAATTGTATCTGAAATTAAGAATATTGTTGTGATCGTTGGTTATGTTGACAAAGACAAAGATGGGTCCATTTACAATGCCGCCGCGGTAGTTGCTGATGGCAAAATGAAAGGCATTTATCAGAAAAATAGTTTGCCCAATTACGGCGTCTTTGATGAAAAAAGATATTTTATCAAAGGCAAGGGCTTTAAGCTTTTTAACTATGGTGGCATTTTGTTTGGCATTAATATTTGTGAAGATATCTGGAATAGAACAGGACCTTGTGCATTTCAAGCAAAAGCAGGTGCTCAGATCTTGCTCAATTTGTCTGCCTCGCCCTATCATTGTGGCAAAACACAAGAGCGGGAGAAAATTCTTTCTTCCTGCGCGAAGACGAGCAAGGTATTTGTTTGCTATTGTAATTTGATCGGCGGGCAAGATGAACTTGTTTTTGATGGGGCCAGCATTGTTCTTGATCCTCAAGGAGATGTCGTGGCCAGAGCCAAGGCCTTTGAGGAAGACTTGCTTATTGCAGATTTAGCTATTGATGCAAAGAAAAGACAGGGGAAAGACAAAAAAGGAATTATTGATCTTAGGGTCAACCCATTGCCGGAAGGAAAGCTTTTTATACGTGGGAAAAGAGAAGCTAAGCCTTCAGCCCCTGAAGAAATTTATCAAGCGCTTGTCTTGGGGACACGAGATTACCTTAAGAAAAATGGATTTACCAAAGCCGTGATCGGTATCAGCGGGGGGATTGATTCAGCGCTTGTTGCGGCCATTGCCTGTGATGCCCTTGGCAAAGAAAATGTTCTGGGCGTTTCCATGCCTTCCCCTTATACCTCAAAAGGAACAAGGGCTGACGCAAGGGCTGTGGCAAATAATCTAGGCATGGGGTTTGAAGAAATTTCCATTCAGAAGCTTTTTGATGTTTACCTTAAAACGTTAAAGCCAGTGTTTAAAGGGCTTAAAAC
>JBAYLJ010000039.1:0-8143 GCA_041664145.1 Candidatus Omnitrophota bacterium
AAGTTGTAGTTGGCTCCCGCCACGATGGAGAAGACGATCTCACCCATGCTTAAGTTGGTGGCGGTATTCACGATATCCGTAAAGTAAACCGGTGTGCCGAAGGTAATACCAGGATTTAAGTTGCCATAGCAATAGTTGAAGGCATTGATCCAGGCAGGCGTAGCCGTGGTGTTGATGTAAACCAAGAGGTCGTAAGCGTTGATGAGGTTATCGGTAAAGATCGTAAAGTTGTAGTTGGCTCCCGCCACGATGGAGAAGACGATCTCACCCATGCTTAAGTTGGTGGCGGTATTCACGATATCCGTAAAGTAAACCGGTGTGCCGAAAGTAATACCAGGATTTAAGTTGCCATAGCAATAGTTGAAGGCATTGATCCAGGCAGGCGTAGCCGTGGTGTTGATGTAGGTCAAAAGTTGCTGTGCATTCACTAAGTTGTACTGACCGTTGATGGGGCTGATACCGGTAAAGATTGTAAAGTTATATTGGGGTCCAGCTACAATATTAAAGAGCAATTCACCAAGATTTAAGTTGGTTGCTGTATTAACAATGGTGTTAAAGTTCACCGGATTTCCATAAAGAAGACCAGGTGTTAAATTGTAGCAATAGTTAAAGGCATCGAGCCAGACTGAACCTGTTGTATTAATAAAGTTTAAAAGATCGTAGGCAGAAGGCAGATATTGAACAAAGGCCGCTAGCGTATAGGTGCCACCCGAAGTAGGATGAACCACACCAAAAAGAACTTGTAGAGCCCCAGATTGATAAGTGAGATTTGAATTTGTTGGTGTTGGGTTAAGGGGCGGATTGACAATCTGATAGCAATAGTTGAACATCGCCGTAAATGACGGATTATTAGCCATATACATTAACAATTCATAAACCGCTTGAACATCAACAACAAATTCAGGGAGATTAAAAGGCCCAGGAACAGGATTGGTGATCGCGTAAAGAATAAACAACTGCTCCGGTGTCGGATTAACAGGATCCAAGCCCTGCATACTGTAAACATAAACAAAGGCTGTATAAAAAGCTGGATTGTTTGTCAGTTCTAATAAAAGGTCAGATACCACATCGAGAACAGAATCGAGATTATTAAGAGAGTTAAACCTGGAGAGTTGGCTTTGGAGGGCTCCATACATTAATGTTCTGGCTTCTGGCGGCGCACGGACTAAAAGATCCTGAGAAATATTATATCCGCGCTGAAGAGCCACGTTCTGCAAATATTCTTTAACGCGAGGATAAGTAAACGCCTCTTCGAGCTCCTGATCCATCATGGTCAAGATATTTTCTTTCTCCTGCGCAGCCTTACTAAGAACGTCTTGCTTTGTCAATGGCTCAGTAGACGGTATATTAGTAGACTGATTATCCGCCGCCGCGCTCTTTAAGGAACCTCCGAGATTATTGACAGAAGGAACGACCTCAGAGAACATGCTAGACAAATTCTCAGCGTAAACAAGTTGATTGTCATTATTAACAGCATAGTTCGGCACGTTAGGAATAGGCATCGGCATATTGTAAGCAACGGGATTTACTGTGTTACTCTTTTTGTTCTTGCCTTTAATTATTCTCCCAACATTAAACTTTACCCCAACCGCCACATATTGATCTTCTTGACCCAAGGAAACATTTTGAACACCCGTCACAGACACGCTCTCAACCACGCCACCTTTTTTGGGCGTATAATAAAGCCTTGCTGAATAACTTGGCGTTACATGAGGTCCGACAACAGCTCTCACAGACCCGCCTAAACCAAGCTTTTTATCATAAGCGTTCACTCCTACCATATAACTCTCTTGAACTGCATAGCCTCCTTGGTTATAGCTTGCTGTAGGATTCACAACCACGTTCCCGATGGAGAACTGGCCTGATAAATTATACATGCTAAGCGGCTTATAATTTGCCTCGTTAACTCCTGTCAATGTATAAAAATTGCTCTTGGCGTATAATGAATAGGAGAAATTAAGATAGGCGTCTCTCCCTAGGTTAGATCGGTATGAAGCATTCCAATTGCCGCTTCCAAAATTACCTGTAACGCTAAGCTGTCCTCCGACAGGGCCTAAATGCTTGCCTCGCACAGTAAATCTCCAGCTATCATTAGCATAAGGATTGGTGTTAAATGTCGTATTGACACCTGCGGCAAAAGCATAACCCCATTTTTCAAGAGAAACATTTGCTTGATCGCTAACATAATCTTTGGAAGTTGCATAATAGGTAGAATACGCTGATGTCGACTTTGTCTGATAGCTAAGCATGTTATTAAATCTTAAGGAAGGTTGCGGCGCCCAGTTAATGGCAAGTCGAGCAGAAAATGGAATGTCCTTAAGTTGTAGCTTCTCAATATCGTTTCTAAACATATCGACAGAAACAGTTGATTGAAGTTTTTGCGTCCTAAGCATGTTCCAGCTAGCTCTTCCCTGATGAGAGAGCTTCCCGTTTCCGTTATTGTCTTCTGTGCGGATAAGATTGTATTGAACAACCCCAGGAAATTTCTTGATATATTGTGTCGGCGTAAACTGTATCATGGTCAATCGTGTTGTTAGGGATCCCTCAGAATGGCTCAAGTTCACTCCTGGTGCATTTAAAGCAATCCCCTGATAAGTCACCTTGAAAATATCTTTTTCGCTGCCATCTGCGTTTGTCCCCTTGACGTTCTGGGCACGAAGAGAATATTTGATGCCAAAGAGTCCCCATCTAATCCCGAGCGCGTTATATAAAGAAATATTATCTGTGGCACCAAAGAATTTCGCACGATTCTCGGTCAAATTACCTGACAAGCTAAACATCAATGGTTTTTTCATTGTTGTTTTTCCGAACGTATAATTCCCCATCCAATTGGTAAAGCTCCCGTTGTTGCTATTGCTGCGCGTAAGGAATGCGTTAAATCGGCTATTACTATATTTAAAATTAATATCAAAAGTCGGCAACCAGTTGGTTGTTGTCTCTTGTCCCGGAAGGGTTGTTGAGCGGAAAGTACTGCCAAGCCCTACCACTAAATCCCATGACTCTGCTGATTGAGACTTTGGAGCAATGCGAAGCTGGTTGTTTTGATATTCAAGAGCTGCGCGATTTTGAGCATAATTGTTAGCACGGATTGAATCAGCTTTGTGAAGATTTTTTGGCGCAACAGAATCCGACTTCTGAGCAACAGGAACATTGTAATATTCCCATCGACGAGAATTTTGTTGTTGTAGCGAGTCTGCCTTTGCTAGCATCGCTTTCTGGCTCAGCGGCTTTGCTTTTTCTTGTTTTTCTTGCTCAGCGACTTTGTCGGCTGTGTTTTCTGCCAACGCGTTATGAGAAACAGAGGCGACAGGATAAATGCGTGAATCTAAAAATCCTTGAAGAATAACCTGCGGTAACTGCCCGTTAAAGCCAAATATATTTCCATTCTTAAATAAATTCTCAAAGCCTGCCCTTGCTTCTTCTTCTGAGGTAAGATGATTATACCAATCAGCATATCGCTCATCCGCTGGCCGATCTCCGAGCATGATTTCAACAGTCTCAGGAGAAAGTTGAGAGAACCTGTCTAAGAGATCCAATTTCTGTTGTCCTCGGTTGTACCATTGTACATAAGCAGCATCCTTGGCCATATTTTCCTGATGCATTTTAAAATTCTTTTCATATCCTTCAGAATAAATTTCTGCTTCCAATTTGTCGTTATGATACTGGAATTTGGTCGCTTGCTGGCTTTCTGTAACCCATTTCTTGATATTCTTGGTGTTTTCTGTAGGTTGTTTTCCTTCGACCAATTCTTTTTCAAAATCATCCAAAGCCTTTAGGGCATCCTGGGATCGGGCGAAGACTTCATCTTTTTCTTGACGTGTAATTCGCTGATCGCTAAAAGCATCCTTAAGAACATTTTCATAATTTTTGAGCGTCTCTTTTGCAGCGGTATATTCAGATTTTGGCGTCATGGCAAGAAGCGCAGGCTCTGAGAATAAGATCAATACGGACATAACGACAGGAATAATGGTTCTTCGCGTAATCCTTGGGATCAGCTCTTCGAACCAGAAGAATGCACATGCCACGCTAAGATTTGTTTTTGACAATAAATAGAACCCATAACCGATCAAGGCCGCGCTTAACATAAGGCCTGCAACATGAATTGAACCATAGATAGCGATCGCGCTTAAAAGAGCTGCAAAAACTGTTACGGCAAAAGTTCTTTTAATAACGGTAGAGACGGTCGTGGCGCTGCTAGCCTTATTGCCAATCGCGCTAGAAGTCTTTTTATTAGAAGCTTTTTCTTCCTTCTTGATGTCAAACTCAACGACATCGCCTGCCTTATAACCTGTTTTCTTGTTTATTTCTAAAGCTTTTCTGTTGCGAACAGACCGTACTTTATATGCAGCGAAGATAACAAGAAGGATAGAAGCCAAAGCCAAAACAGCTTTCCATGCTCCAGAGACCTTTGAAGGAGCTTCTTTTGGCTCTTTGGGTAACTGGGCTTGGTCCTCTAAAATCTTAAGGTCTTTGATCATCTGCTCAGCAGCCATGATGAAATAAGCCCAGAATGTCGCATCAGCAAAGTGTGAAGATGAAGGATCGCCGACGGGTAACAGAGCTAAAGTATCTCTGAAGCTTGATGTATAGGCTTGAGCAATATAAATCTGCTCTTTGTGCTTAAGTTCTTTTGTGATCTGATGAATGTATTTAGATGAAGCCATGACGTTGATATTTGTATCGAGAAGGATCTTAGCAACCTGAAAATCGCTTAAGTCTTTAGTAGCTTTTACCTGAGAGCCGATCGTCCAGGCTGTATCAGGGAATATGGCTCTGAATGTATTAACATTGACCTGGCCTAAACCTACGGAAGTATTCACGCCAAAGATAGGAGCATATTTGTCCGTAAAATTTTCGCTGATGAGACCAAGCGCAAATTCCTTAGTATCATAAACTTCGCCAAACAAGATCGCCGCAACCAAATGAGCATCAAGCCCATAAGTTTTTGCATTTTTCTTAATAAGAGAACGATTGTTGTTAATAACTTCGAGTGTCTTTAATGTCTTCTGTACAAACTCTTTATCAAGATCGGAAGCGTCTTGGCCTCTCATTTCTTTTGTGATACCGATCACCTTATCAACAGCGTAAATAAATTTCATGGTTGGGTGGTTAGTGTCGCTTGCGATCTGCTGTACATTGAGAGAATAGACCTTTGGTGCTGAAGCTTCATAATGAGAGGCTTTCTGAAGAATGGCAGGAAGATTAAGGAGTAGAACAACAAATCCAAATAAAAAGACGAAAAGGACGGCTTCTTTTATGATAGCTTTTTCTTGGATCAGATAATCAAAGGCTTTTCGTGCGACTTCTTTTACGCTCTCGATAGCAGAAGAAATCTGTCTAATAGCTCTAAAAGATGGTTTTCTGGCAAGACCTAGGGAATTGAACAGTGTAGTGAGAATTTGTGTTATGACAAATATCGGAAGAAGGCTTCCGATCACATTCTCATACTGCTTTGTTAGACCCCTAGTCCCAAATACCTCTTTGCTGCTTGCTGCAACTTTAGCTAGTAATGCGTTAATCCTCTTGCTTAAACTTCGGAGGTTCTCTAAGGCTTTTCTGGAAGACTCTTCAGCATTCTTCAGAACAGAAGCGGCCCTAGCACCTGCATTTGCAGAGGACATACTTTCTAAATCACCGGAAACGCCAAATTCTGCAATCTTAGACTCTCTAACAGACAATGTCTTAGCAGAGTTCATGCTTCTAGTGTTCTTCTCTATATAGATCACAGAGGCGGCCATTCTAGGCTCAACAACAGACTCCGAAGCCACAGATATGGTCTTGGCAGCTGCTGTACCGGCAGACATACTTCTTAACACAGTCTGACGATCAGACGCACCACCCGACACACCAGAAACGCTAAATTCCGCAGACAAAGACCCCTTCACAGATACGATCTTCGCAGACTCCTCGACTCCAGTACGGTTCTCTATTACAGAGAAGGCCATTCTAGGCTCAACAACAGACTCGTTGACATCCATAGACATGGTCTGGGCATAGGCTGTTCCGACAAACATACCTTCTAACACAGCCAGAACCTTAGACACAATACCCGACACACCGGAAACGCGATTTTCTGCAGAGACAGACTCTCCTGTAAAGGCAAGAGCTTCGCTTGCAGTCAGCACTTCCTGTAACGACAATACTCTCCAAAGATCAGAAGCTTTTGATATTGCGGTAAAGCCTCTAGCATAAACCCCTGCCTTCCTAATAATAGCCTCAACACGGGCCATTTCTGCAAGAATTCTGCCAGCGACGACAACCACAAATCTCAAAGAGCTATTTGAGCCTGTTTCTTCCTTTTGGGAAGCAGCTTGGGCTCCGCTGAAGGTGTTCTTAAGAGCGCGCACCTCACGCACCACTAACTCGACAGATTTTACAGAGAACGAGTTAATCTTTTGTACAACTTTTGCTCCTTTTTCTGCCTTTACTGCTATGTCAGAAAGAGCACTAACTGACATAACGGTATCCGTGACTATTTTTGTTCCGCGCTTAATGTCATTTTGCACTGTCTGAGCCAATGCGGAATTGGCTGACAGCCCTTGAATACCTGGAGACAAGCCGGACGAATGATAGTTTGTAGATGTTACCGTGTCGTTGATCTGACTAAACGCGAGCTCATAACCCTTAGGCACAGTAACCTTATAATAATGAGCGATATTGGCAGCATGACTTTGATCATTTTGATTCACATACGCGATCATCGCATGCGGTGCTGGCTTAACTTTTCCATTGCCAGAAGAAGGCGTTGGAGGCAAATCTTCAGATAAAGGCTCAGGAATAGAATTTTGTACTGGAGACGGAAGACCTTGGTCTTGACGGTCAACTTTATTGGGATAATGAGATTTACTGGATGATTCCTCTTGCGGATTGGCCTTCTGCGAAGGATCTGCGAGGGCCAGACTATAGGAAGATCGTCCATCTCCAGATTTCATACTTAAAGGCATCGTAAAGATAATAGGTGCGATCGGCATTGTTGGCGTCATCGGCTCAAAGGTAGGTACCTCTTGTACAGGAACTTCAGGAGCTTTAAACGCCGGAGCTTGTGCTTGCCCCGTTAGAGAATTTTGTCCTTCGACTGTATTCTCTAACGGGGTAAATGTTGTCGTTGTCACTCCTTGCTCTTGACCTGTTGTGCTGGTTGTTGGCTCAACATTGATAGCTAAGACGTACACGTCGCCAAAATATTGAACCATCTTTGTAACGATGCGGGCTTTTTCATCAGAAGGCTTGAATTCGTTAACATTCGCCACAACCACATATTCACCGGTAAGATCGGCTACATCAACTTTGCTATATTCATACACAGCCTTGTTGGTCTGAGCTAGCTCTTGAACATATTGATCAAAATTATCTTTAGGTGTAATGATGACAGAGCTTGTGGCAACCTTGGCGATTTCTTTTGGTTCCATGCCATAATCCATCATTTCCTGAATGCCCACAACGCTTGAAGAGATCACCGTGGAGCTTCCGACATTAGACTTTCTAGATGTCTTCATTGCAGAAACTTTCATCGCCTTAGGAGTCTTCATCGCGACGCTTGAGCTGCTGGCTTTAGGCGCTTTGGCAACTTGGGTAGCTGGTGCCTGTGGCATCGTAGGTGCTGTTGATATGACCGTCTTATGAGTTCGAGAAGCAAGGTCTCTTTCGTATTTTTTCTGCTGGGTTTGAGTCCATGATCTAAATTCAACGCTAGGATTCTTTTTCACAAAACCATCAATAGTGTCTTTCTTGAGTATTTTAATCTTATTAGCAGCTGTCGAATATATAACTATTTCTGAACCGATCTTAACTCCATCATATCCTTGTTTTTGTAATTCAGCCTGAAGCTTTTTAGCCGTGCTACGATTTGGAACTTCTCTAAGCTTCGTATTCTCTAAATTAAGAGTATAAATCGTTGGATCAATAATCTGCCCTGGCTTGGGCTTCCCTGTTCCAAGATGCATAGGCGCATCGCTGCTTTGTATGTTTGCGTAGAAAGGAGCGAGTCTTTTCCCTGTGCTGAAATAGAATCCCTTGCCAGCCATTGCTGGCCCTTCTCCAGAGCCAATAAATTTCTCATCAAAATTTTCGAAATTTGATGGACTGCCATGATAGGCAACCATCGAGTTAACAAGAATATCCGAATCAGCAGAAGGAATCTTGG